>NZ_JBDPMH010000030.1:0-90896 GCF_039871735.1 Plantactinospora sp. B24E8 | reverse complement strand
GACGCGGGCGGCGGCCGGGCCGTTTCCGTCCCCGTTGCCAACGACAGCTAGCGGCAACCGTCGATGCGTGATAGAAAGCTTCCAATCATCCGGTCCGTATGAAAATTACCTTCTGAGGGAGGCTCGGGTGAAAGGGATGATGGCAGCTCTGGCCGGCCTGGCGACCCTGCTCACCGGTTCGGCCGTGGCGACCGCCTCGCCGACGATCACCGACGGCACGCCCGCGACGCCGGTGGCCGCGACCGGCGTGGCAGCCGACGCATCCGGGGCGTCCGCCGCGGCGGTCGGCCCCCAGCCCGGCACCTTCGTCGGCCGGGGCTTCGACACCTGCGCCGCGCCCGCCCAGGCCACGATGAACGCCTGGCGGGCGAGTTCCCCGTACCGGGCGGTCGGCATCTACATCAGCGGTGCCAGCCGCTCGTGCGCCCAGCCGAACCTGACCGCGACCTGGGTCAGCAACCAGACCAGCAACGGCTGGCGCCTGATCCCGATCGAGCTCGACTACCAGGCCCCGTGCGGCACCCGGACACCGAAGATGTCCGGCGACCCGGCGGTGGCCCGCTCCCAGGGCACGAGCCGGGCGACCGCCGCGGTGAGTGCCGCCCAGGCGCTGGGCATTCCCGCCGGCAGCACGATCTACAACGACATCGAGCACTACCCGTCGAACGCGTCGTGTCGGGCCGCCGTGCTGTCGTACCTCTCCGGCTGGACGGAACGGCTGCACACCCTCGGCTACCTCTCGGGCATGTACTCCAGTGGCTCGTCCGGCGTGCAGGACCTGTGCGCCGCGTACCACGACCCGGCGTACACCCGGGTCGACCACCTCTGGTTCGCCTGGTGGAACGACGTGGCCGACCTGGACGCCGGCCCGTACTGCCCGGCGGAGTACTACGACGACCACCAGCGGCTGCACCAGTACGCCGGCGACGTCTACGAGACCTGGGGCGGGGTGCGGATGCGGATCGACCGCAACTACCTCGACGTCGCCCCCGGCACCGGCCAGCCACCGCCGACCTGGAGCAGCACCGTCGACAACACCACCGCCGGACGGTTCACCGCCAGTACGAACTGGGGTACCTCGACCTACTCCGACCAGCGCCACGGCGCCGACTACCGGTTCGCCGAGCCCGTCGCCGCCAGCGACGTCGCCTGGTTCCGGCTGGACATCCCGGAGACCGCCCGCTACGAGGTCTCGGTCTGGTACGCCGCGAACGCCGGCTACAACGACGCGACGCCGTACGTCGTCGCCACCACCACCGGCAACCAGACGGTACGGGTGGACCAGCGGACCGGTGGCGGACGCTGGGTCCCGCTCGGCGTCTTCACCCTGCCCGCCGGGGACGGTGACCGGGTCGGGGTGAGCCGGTGGACCACCGGCACCGGCTACGTCATCGCCGACGCGGTCCGGGTCACCCGGATCTGAGGCACCGGGGACGACCGCGGGTCCCGGCGACACCACGGCCGGCCGGGATCATCCGGGCCGGCCGTGGCGGCGGACCGGTGTCGGGTCAGCGGGCGGCCAGGACCCGGTCCCAGCCGGGCAGCTGCCCGGGCTCCCGGTCGGGCACCCCGACGTAGTCCGCCGACGGGCGGATGATCTTGCCAAGCCGCTTCTGTTCCAGGATGTGCGCGCTCCACCCGGCGGTCCGGGCGCAGGTGAACAGCGGGGTGAAGAGTTCCGCCGGCACCCCGGCGAAGTCCAGCACGACCGCGGCCCAGAACTCGACGTTGGTCTCCAGCACCCGGTCCGGCTTGCGCTCCCGCAGCTCGGCCAGCGCCGCCTCCTCCAAGGCGAGGGCCGCCTGGTAGCGGGGAGCGCCGAGCTCCCGGGCCGCCGTACGCAGGATGCGGGCCCGCGGATCCTCGGCGCGGTAGATCGGATGCCCGAAACCCATCAGCCGACGCCCGCTGTCCAGCACCTCCCGGACGTAACCGCGCGCGTCGCCACGCTTCTCCACCGCCTCGACCATGCCGAGCGCCCGGGCCGGGGCGCCGCCGTGCAGCGGGCCGGACATCGACGCGACGGCCGCGGAGAGGCAGGCCGCGACGTCCGCGCCGGTGCTGGCCACCACCCGGCCGGTGAACGTCGAGGCGTTCATCCCGTGCTCGGCCGCGCAGGTCCAGTACCGGTCGATCGCCTCGACCTGACGCGGGTCCGGTTCGCCCTGCCAACGAATCATGAAGCGTTCGGTGATGTTCCGGCCCTCGTCGATCAGCCGCTGCGGTACGGCGGGCAGCCGTGCCCCACGGGCGGCCTGGGCGACGAACGACAGCATCATCACCGAGGTCCGCGCCAGGTCCTCGCGGGCCTGCCCGTCACTGATGTCGATCAAGGGTCGCAGTCCCCAGTACGGCGACATCATCGCCGTCGCCGCCTGCACGTCCACCCGGATGTCACCGGAGTGCACCGGCACCGGGAACGGCTCGGCGGCGGGCAGGCCGTGGCGGAAGTCGCCGTCGACCAGCAGGCCCCACACGTCGGCGAAGCCGGCCCGGCCGATCAGGTCCTCCACGTTGACACCGCGGTAGCGCAGGAAGCCGCCGTCGCGGTCCGGTTCGGCGATCTCGGTGTCGAAGGCCACCACGCCGGCAAGTCCTGGGTTCACGTTCAGCATCGGCTCAATGTCCGGTCCCGGCGTCAACCCTGTCAACGTTGATTCAGTCAACATGGGATCATGGCCACATGACCGAGGACCGGCTGCTGACCACCGAGGAGGTCGCCCGCCGGCTGGGCGTGAAAAAGGAGACGGTGTACGCCTACGTCAGCCGTGGGCTGCTGGCCAGCCGACGCAACGGCGACGGCAAGGCGAGCCTCTTCGCCGAGTCGGACGTACTGGCCTTCGCGGCGGGGCGACGCCGGTCCCGGTCCGTTCCCGACGCCCCGGCGATCCACACCGGGATCACCCTGATCACCGACGACGCCCTGTTCTACCGGGGGCACGCCGTCGGAGTGCTGGCGCGTACCGAGTCGTTCGAGTCCGTCGTCACGCTGTTGTGGAGCGGCGAACTGCGACACGTTCCGCTGACCCCGGACGACGGGCTGCGCCGGCTCGCCACGGCGGTGACCGGGCCGCTGCCGCCGACCGCGCGGCTGGCCGACCGACTCCGACTCATCGTCGCGGCCGCCGGTGCGGCGGACCGGCTGCGGTTCGACACGACCGACGCGGCCGTCGTGTCGACCGGCCGGACGATGCTGGACACCATGGTCGCGGCCCTGCCGGTACGGGTGTCCGGGGCCGACCCGGCGACGCGGTTTCCGCTCGCCTGCGCGCTGTGGCGGCGGCTCAGCCCGGTCGAGCCGACCCCGGCGGGGGTCGCCGCGCTCAACGCCGCCCTTGTCGTGCTGGCCGACCACGACATCGCCGCCTCGACCCTCGCGGCGCGGGTGGCCGCGTCGACCCGGGCACACCCGTACGCGGTGGTCGGCGCCGGACTGGCCGCGATGGACGGGCCGCTGCACGGCGGGGCGAGCGGGCTGACCTACCGGATGCTGGCCGAGGCGGTCCGCTCCGGCGATCCGGTCGGCACGGTCTCCGACCGGCTGCGTGCCGAGGGCTGGGTCCCCGGCTTCGGGCATCCGCTGTATCCGGCGGGCGACCCCCGAGCGGCCATCCTGCTCGACCTTCTCCGGGCCACCCCGGACGTCGACAAGCATCGCGGGCCGACGCGGCCCCCGGGCGGGGATGACAGCGACCCGACCGGCGAGGTCGTCGCCGAGGTGGCCACGACGGTCACCCGTCGTTCCGGCAAGCTGCCCAACGTGGACTTCGCGGTCGCCGCGCTCGCGCTGCGGTACCGGATGGACCTGGACGCGGGCGAGGCGGTCTTCGCGGTCGCCCGGACGGCCGGTTGGCTCGCGCACGCCCTGGAGGAGTACACCGACCGCCCCAGCCGGTTCCGGCCCAGCGGTCGGTACGCCGGGCAGTTGCCGAGGGACGCCCGTCCGGGCGGATGACCGTGGCCCGGCCACCAGGGCCCGACGCGGCAGATTCTTAACGCCCGATGGCCGTTTCTTAACATCACGGTGCCATGACCGGTGGACCGCCCGCCGTCGCGTCGCACCCAGTGTCCGGCACACGCTCGGTACTCGCTCCACTTTCTCCTGCTCTACCGCCCGGCCGTAGCACTTGCCCCGTCAGTGTCGATCGTGTTAACTACCGGCTGTCTGTGTTAACTCCATCCGTGATAGCAACGGTTTCGGGCGTTAAAACGGCTCGACCGTCTCCGATCGCACGAGGAGGCGTTTTGTTCCTGACGATCGCGCACCGCGGGGACCCGCTCGCCCACCGCGAGAACACCATGCCCGCCTTCCGGTCGGCGGCGGCGAAGGGCGCGAACACCCTCGAGTTCGACCTGCGGCTCACCCGGGACGGACGGATCGCCCTACTGCACGACGCCCGGCTGGACCGGCTCTGGGGCGTACCGGCGGCGATCGCCGACCTGACCCTCGACGAGGTACGGGCCGCCGGCGCCGACGACCAGCAGGTGCCCACCCTGGACGAACTACTCGTCGCCTTTCCGGAGACGACGTTCCTGGTCGACCTGAAGACCGACGACGTGATCGAACCCGCGGTACGCGAACTACGCCGACACGGCGACGCCTTCGACCGGGCCATCTTCGTCGCGGCCCGGCAGGGCGGCCGGGAAGCCCTGGTCCGGCTGCGTACCGCCGAGCCCGACGCGCTGATCGGACTGGACTGGACCGAGCCGGTCCCGCCGTCGGAGGACCTGCTCGACGCGATGCGTCCGCAGTACTTCGGTCCGCGGTGGCGGGTCGCCGACGCCTGCGGGGTGCCCGCGATGCGGGAGCGCGGCTACCGGGTCTGGGTCGGCCCGCTCGCCGCCGAGGCGGACCTGGCCGCCGCGTACGCCTACGGCGTGGACGGCATCGTCAGCGACGACATCGACGCTCTGCTCCGGCTGGCCGCGCCCGTCGCGGCCGGCGAGTGAACCGACGGAGACCGGGGAGGTGACGGAGGTGCCAGCCAGCGAGGCGGTGCTGCCGGCCGACGACACCGCGCTGCCCCGCACCGGATCGGACAGTGCCGAATCGGACAGTGCCGGATCGGGCAGTGCCGGGACGGGCCGCGCCGGGACGGGCCGCGCCGGGACGGCGCCGGGCAACCCCCGCACCACACGCACCGGACGCCGCGCCCGACACCGTCGCCGGCTGCGGGAGTACGCCCTCTTCCTGGCCCTGGTGGCACCCAACTTCCTGCTGCTCGGCGTCTTCTCGTACTGGCCGGTCGTGTACAACGCCTACCTGAGCCTGACCGAGTGGGACATGATCGCGCCGGTCAAGCGCTTCGTCGGGCTGGACAACTACGTCGACCTCCTCACCGGCGGCGAGTTCCCCGGAGTGCTGCGCACCACGGCGTACTTCATGGTCGGGGTGGTCGGAGGCAGCCTGCTGCTCGGCCTGGCCGTGGCGGTCCTGCTCAACCAGCGGCTCCGCGGTCGGGGGCTGGTCCGGACGATGGTCTTCGCCCCGCACGTGCTCTCCGGCGCGGCGGTCGGACTCGCCTGGCTGTTCATCTTCGACCCCAACTACGGACTGTCCCGGTTCCTGTTCGAGCTGGTCGGGGCGGACTCACCCGCCTGGCTCACCGACTCGGACCGGGCCCTGCCGGCGATCATCGTCGTCTACCTGTGGAAGAATATCGGTTTCTGCGCCATCGTCTACCTCGCCGGTCTGCAGAACCTGCCGAAGGACCTGTACGAGTCGGCGGCGCTGGACGGTGCCGGCCCGTGGCGGGTGTTCCGCCGGATCACCCTGCCGCTGCTCTCCCCGGTGACGTTCTTCCTGACGGTGACCACGATCATCTCGTCGTTCCAGGCGTTCGACGTGATCGCGGTGATGACCGACGGTGGCCCGGGCGGGGCGACGACCATCCTCTCCTGGTACGTCTACGACAAGGGATTCAGCGACTTCCAGGCCGGCCCGGCCGCCTCCGGGGCGATGGTGATGTTCGCGATCCTGCTCGTGGTCACCCTGCTGCAGACCCGCTACCTCGAACGGAAGGTGCACTACCGGTGACCACTCGGCTGCGCCGGTTCGGCCTCCACCTCCTGCTCGCCCTGCTCGGCGTGCTCATGGTCGGGCCGCTGTACTGGCTGTTCACCTCCTCGTTGAAGCAGTCCGCCGACATCTACACGTTCCCGCCGGTCTGGTGGCCCGGCAGCCTGCGGTGGGACAACTATCCGGAGGCGTGGCGGGCCGCACCGTTCGCGGACTTCTTCGTCAACTCGGCGGTCACCACCGCCGCCGGCACCCTGCTCGAGGTGACCAACGCGGTCCTCACCGCGTACGCCTTCGTCTACCTGCGGTTCCCCGGCAAGCGGGTGCTGTTCGCGGTGCTGCTCAGCGCGCTGATGGTGCCCGGACACGTCACCCTGTTGGCCAACTACCTGACCGTCGCCGACCTGGGCTGGATCAACACCTACCAGGGCATCATCATCCCCGGCGCGGCCAGCGCGTTCGGTGCGTTCCTGCTGCGCCAGCACATGCTGACCATCCCCACCGAGATCGTCGAGGCGGCCCGGGCCGACGGCGCCGGCCACCTGCGGATCCTCTACCGGGTCGTCCTGCCGCTGTCCCGACCGATGCTGATCACCGTGACCATCGTGTCGCTGGTCGGCAAGTGGAACGACTTCATCTGGCCGCTCATCGTCACCAACACCGACACGATGCGGACCCTGCCGGTCGGCCTGCTGATGCTCAAACAGGCCGACGGGTACGTCAACTGGGGCGCGGTCATGGCCGCCACGGTGTTCGTCGTCCTACCCGTACTCGCCGTCTTCTTCGTCGCCCAACGACACATCGTCGCCGGCCTCACCCAGGGCGCGGTCAAGGGCTGACGTCCTGATCATGTCTTGAGCCCCCGGAGGAAACCATGTCCGTCCCCCTGTCCCGCCGTCGTCTGCTCGGCCTCGCCGGCGGCACCGCGCTCGCACTGACCCCGCTCGGCTGTGGCGGCGGTGGCGGCAGCGGCCAGTACAGCCAGCCGAAGGGCGACGTCCCGGCGCAGTACCGCAAACGGCAACGAGTGGTGATCTGGTACCCGTACACCGGTGTCACCGGCGAGGCGTTCAACCGACTCGTCGGCAGGTTCAACGAGTCCCAGCAGGACGTCTACCTGGAGGCACAGTTCCAGGGCACGTACGACGAGGTGGCCCAGAAGCTCGCCGCCGGTCTGCAGGCCCGACAGATCCCGGAACTGTGCATCTTCTCCGAGGTCTCCTGGCACCGGTTCCACCTCAACCAGACCCTGGAGCCGTTGACCGGCTACTTCACCGACGGTTTCTCCCCCACCGAGTACGTCGACTCGCTGATCAGCGAGGGCACGGTCCGGGGCGAGGTGTGGTGGGTGCCGTTCGGCCGCAGTACGCCGCTGTTCTACTACAACCGGGACATGTTCGCGAAGGCCGGACTGCCGGACCGGGGTCCGAAGACCTGGGACGAGCTGCGGGAGTGGGCGCCGGAGCTGCGGAAGCTGACCGTCGGGGGCCGGGCGCCCCGGCTGCACGCGTACCCCCGGGTCGACGGTGACTGGATGTTCCAGGGCGCGGTGTGGCAGTGGGGCGGCAACTACTCCCGGGGGATGGAGGTCGCGATCGACACCGGCGGGGCGGTCGAGGCCGGCGAGTGGCAGCGGCGGCTGATCCACCAGGACAGGCTCGCCTACCTGGCGGAGAGCCCCCGGGTCGACTTCACCAACCAGCTGATCGCGACGCTGCAGGAGTCCACCGGGGTGATGACGGCGCTGACCAGGGAGGCGAAGTTCTCCTTCGGCGCTGCGTTCCTGCCCGAGCAGAAGGCGTTCGGTTGCCCGACCGGTGGCGGCGGGCTGGCGATGCTGGCCGGCGCGCCGAAGGAGCGCAAGGAGGCCGCGTTCGCCTTCGTCCGGTTCGCCGCCCGACCGGAGAACGTCGCACAGTGGTCGATCGACACCGGCTACCTGCCGTCGACGAAGGCCGCCCAGCAGACTCCACAGCTACGGCAACTCTTCGCCGAACGGCCCGGCTACCGGGTCGCGGTGGAGCAGTTGCCGAAGACCCGGGCGCAGGACCAGGTACGACTGCTGGTGCCGAACGCGAACAAGGCGATCTACGGCGGGCTGCAGAAGATCTACGCCGACAACCAGCCGGCCCAGCAGGTCTTCACGGCGGTCGCCGAGGAGCTGCGCCGCAACGCCGAGAGTGTCCGGGACGCCGTCGCCCGGTACAGCTGACCGTCGTGTGTAGACGGTAAGCTGCCCGACCATGGGCGCCTCGGATCCGGGACCGACGCCACCCCCGGCACCCACCGCCGGGGCGGCCCCGCACGGCGCCGCCCCGCACGGCGCCGCGCCGGGCGGTCCGGGCACCCCGGCCGGCGCCGGGACCGGGGTACGGACCATCGACGGCGGGTCGGCGTGGGCGGTACGCGACCAGTTGGTCGAGACGTACCGGGCGGTGTTCTGCGCGCCGCCGTGGAACGAGCCGCCCGCCCGGGCCGTCCGGTTCGCCGAACTGCTGGCCCTCTGGGTGGAGCAGCCCGGCTTCACCGCCGTCCTGGCCGGGCAGGACAGCGCGCTCACCGGTTTCGCGCTCGGGCTCACCACGCCGGACCCGTTCCCCGACGACCGCGCCTACGGTCAGGTACGCCGCCTCCTGGGCCCGGCCGCCGAGGCGCTCTCCGGTGCACTCGAGGTCGCCGAACTGGCCGTACTCCCGTCGGCGCGGCGGGGCGGGCTCGGTCGCCGACTGCTCGACGCGTTGGTGGCGGACCACCCGGCCTGGCTGCTCACCGTCCCCGGGATCGCCGGCACCGCCGCGTTCTACGACGCCGTCGGCTGGTTGCGGCACGCCACCGGGTACGGCATCACCGTCTACACCAACCGTCCGCTGCCGGACCGGTGACGGCGACCCCGCGCGACCTTCCGCCGGGGTGGACGGCCGATTCCCGGTTGCCCCGGAGGTGACGCGGGTACCAGGCTGGACCGGTGGACCTTGCCTGCGACGAGTCCGGTTCGGAGGGCGAGCGGCTCGTCGGTGGCGTGACGGACGTGTTCGCGCACGCCAGCGTACGGCTGCCGACCGAGGTGGCGGCGGAGTGCGTTCAGGAACTGCGGCGACAGATCCGCTCCCCGGCGACCGAGTACAAGGCGAACCACCTGCTCCGGGAGAAGAACCGCCGAACCCTGGTCTGGCTGTTCGGGCCGTCGGGTCCGATCCTCGGGCAGGCCCGGGTCCACCTGACCGACAAGGAGTTCTTCGTCGTACGCCGGATTGTCGACCTGCTGGTCGACGACGCCGACCACGCCGCGAGCCTGGGGCTGTGCCAGGGCCGGGAGGCGTGGATCATGGCGGTGACGCTCTACCGGGAGGGCCGGCGCGGGTTCCCCCGCGACCGGTGGAACGGCTTCCTGGAGGCGTTCAACTATCTGCTGCGGCCGAGGAACCGTCGGGGCGTCTGGCTCTCGGTCGACGACTTCTACCAGGTGGTGAACGACCTGCGGGGCCGGTCGGCGGGGCCGGCCGAGGAGATCCTCGGGCTGCTGCCCAAGGCCCGGGCCCGGTTGGAGTCGGTGCTGGAGGGTCTGCTCGACCGACCGGGTAGCGCGCCGGCGCTGAACCCGATCATCCCGGCGATCGTGTCGGCCGTCGCCTACTGGGGTGCCGACGGTGTGCCGGTTTCGATCGTCCACGACATCCAGACGGCGTTGACCGCAGAGCACGTCGGGCAGCTCCGACAGCTGTTCGGCGGGCCGGGTTCCGGGCCGCTGACCGGCGGGCCGGGTCGGGCGCGGCTGTCCACCGTGCCCGGCCTGGCGCCGGCAGGTCGGCTGGCCGGGCTGACGTTTGTCGAGTCACACCTGGATCCCCGGGTGCAGGTCGCCGACTTCCTCGCCGGGACGGCCCGGCGGATCGCCTCGGACACGCTCAATCGTCGCGGCGATCCGGAGCTGGTCGGACTGCTGCGTCCGTACGTCGACCCGGCCTCGATCTGGGCGGACGAGCCGAGCTGGTCGGCGCTGGCGCCGGCCCCGGTCAGCCGGCCGGGCAGTTGTTGCTCTTGCGGGTGACCGTGTACTCACGGTCGTCGTGGGTGATACCGGACGGTTCGCCGTCGAAGTGGGCCTCCACCTTCTCCCAGCGCCGACGCTGCTCGTAGTGCAGGTGCGGAGCCCCGGAGTTGCCGGTGCTGCCGACCTTGCCGATCTGTTCGCCCTGCTCGACCCGCTGGCCGACCCGGACCAGCGGCGGTTCGAGCAGGTGCAGGTACTGCGTCTCCCACCGACCCCCGTGGTCGATCTTCACCCAGTAGCCACCGCCACGACCGCGCGGGCCCTCCGGGTTGTCGGGCGTACGGCCACCCAGCGAGCCGTTGATCCCCGCCACGGTGACCTCGCCGGCGTACGACGCGAGCACCGGCCGGCCCCACGCCTCGCCCCTGGTCGGGAACAGGTCGACGTCGTAGTCGTCGTGGCCCGGATAGGTGCCGAGCTGCCAGGTCTCACCGCAGGCGACGGGGAGTTGGAAGAGCGGACGTGGTCCGGCCGGGCGCAGCAGCTGCACCAGCACCACGGTGGCGGCGACAACCGCGAGCACGGCCACGGCCGCGACCACGACGAGCACGACGCGCACCGTACGGCTACGGACACGACGGCGGGGGCGGTGGCTGGTCGGGTGGCCGGTCGTCACCGCCCCGAGGATGGCAGACGAGCGCAAGATCCCCGCTGCCGGGTCCCACCCTGTCACCCGTCGTGGTGCCGACTACTCGCGTCGGGAGACGCCTTCGGACCGCATCCCGGTCTGCTCCTCCAGCGGGCTGCCCCGCAGGTCGTCGAGCCCGCTGTCGTCCGGGAACGGGTTACGGGCCGGCGCCGGGTCGGGCGGGGCGCCGCCAGGTCCGGCCTCCGGCACCCTGCTCGGTTCGACCGATCCGAAGCCGTGCCGACCGGACTCCGGTGACCACGGCAGCGGACCCTCCGGTGGCTCGCCGTCGACCCCCGGCATCCCGGCCCCCTCCGGTCCGGCCCGGCGTTCGCCGCGTCGGGCGGGCGGCAGGCCGGCCTGTTCGCTTCCCTCGTCCAGCGGCGAATCCTCACCGGCGCCCCAGGGCGGATCCCGGTCGACGGTTCCGCCGGTGGTCCCCCACGGGCGGACCGACTCCGGACCACGCTCCTGACCGACCGGGTTTCCCTCGCCGTCCATCCGACGTCCGCTCGCCCCCATCGCCCCCACCTCCGCGCCGAGTCGTCCGGGCCACCCGTCACCGGCCGCCCGGGTCGTCGGACGTCGTCCGTGATCCGTCCGTGCCGGTATCCGTTTCCCCCGCCATCCGCCGGCCATGCCCCGGCGGCGCGGCGAGGATCGGCCGGACGGACAGGGGGGCGTACGACCAAACGTCATGAGTCGGTTTCACGACAACACGTCGCGCAGGTTCCACCTACGCTTCGCCGGCCGGCGCACCCCGCGTCGGGAAACGACCAGAATCGGCCCGCCTCGGAGGTTCGACCCGTGTCCGTCCTGACCAGCGAGGTGAAGAACGCCCGGAGTCCGGTGACCCGGTGGCTACGGGCGACGTTCCCGCACCACCAGGACGTGCAGGCGGACTACCGGGAGGGGATCGGACCAGCCCGGGTGCTGCCGGCCTCGACGGTCGCGCTGGGCACGCAGGGCGCGGCCATCGACTGGTGGCTGCGGTTTCTGGTCGACCCGGCGCCGTCGGTGAGCCTGGCCGCGAAAGGCTTGCGGCTCCGCCGGGCACCCGGCCGCCGCGCCGGTGTCGAGCTGCTGCGGGAGTTGGGTGCGCTCGACGCGGCGGGCAATCCTGGCCCGGTCCAGCCGGCCTCGCTCGGCGACCGGTCCGACGAGTGGTGGGCCCGGGTGTCGTACGCGCTGGCGCTGCTGGTCGAGCTGTACCGGGCGGCCCGGATCGACGGCTCCCGATTGATGTCGCTCGACCCGGAGAGCCGGTCTGTGGATCTGCTCGCACTGGCCACCAACGACGAGGTCGCCGACCTGATCGCGATGCGGGACCTCGCGGTGGAGCGGCTGTTGCCGTCGTTGCCGGTCGGACAGGTGGTGACCGGGTCGACGTTCGACGGCAGTGCCGACCTCCACGCCGACGCCGACCTGATCGTCGGTGGCACGCTTGTGGACTTCAAGGCCACGCAGGGGAAGCGGCGTGCGGACGGCACCCGGTTCGCGGCCCTGGAGCGGCCGGAGCTGGACCAGTTGCTCGGGTACGTCCTGCTCGACTACTCCGATTCGTTCGCGTTGGACACGGTGGCGATCTACGCCGCCCGGTTCGGGGCGTACACGTCGTGGCCACTTGCCGACCTGTGCGCCGAGTTGGCCGGCCACCCGGTCGACCTGCCGACGCTGCGCAAGGAGTTCGCCGGGGTGCTCCGCGGTGGTTCAGGGACGTGACCCTTTGAGGCACCTGGTGTCGAGCGCATCGAAGAGGCGACGTGGAGTCATCTCGAACTCCCTCATCACGTCCTGAGTAACGCGAACCAATCCGGCGGCTGCGTGGTCCGGATCATTGACCAATTTTGAACCTCAACCGCGCGGCGCACCCGCCCCCACTTCCACCTCCGCCACCATGGACCAGAAGGGGAGGTGGAAAAGATCACGACCATCGGTTACGGCTGTTCCGCAGATACGGGTGCGGAACACGACCGCGACAGTCCGGGCATCGGAACCGGGCGCCGCACTGCGGACACCACCGCGACTTCACCTTGAACAGGAACAGACCGGCAGCGAAGCCGAACACCCCGACCACCACCAGCGTCAGCACCAGACGCACGGGCTCACTCCTCTGGTTTCACAGGCCAACAGGGGTGTCGGGTCAACGTCGGAGCCGGCGGGAACAGGGGCCGTCGTGGCCAACTCGCAGCAGACAGTCCCGACCGTCCGGCAGCGTCAGGTCGCAGAAGACCCGGTGTCGTACGCCGGGACCACCGTCCTCGGCGACGGTGGTGGCACGGGGGTCAACATGCGGCAGAAAACTCGTCGTCCGGGCGACCACTCGGGCCAACCGGATCGCGGTGTGCAGGTCGACGGCGGTGACCGGAAGCTGGATGACGTACCGCATCAGGGCCAGCCCCGCTCGCCGACCGTGCCGGCCTGCTCCGACTGCCACCGCCGCAACGCGTCCTTGATCCGCGCCGTCTCCTCCCGACTACGCGCCACCGCCTCGTACGCGGCGGCCAGGTCGTCGGCGACCTGGGCGAGGAAGGCCCGGACCTCGGCCTGGTCGAAGCCGCGCTGCCCGACCCGGGCGATCCGGAACCGTCGGTCCCGCACCTGCCACGGCCGCAGCGGCAGGTACGCCGCCGACCGGTAACGGCCACTGTCCCGCTGCTCTCTCGCCGGCCGCTTCGACCGACGGAAACCCGATAACCCGACCCGCACGACGAGCCCACCTCTCTTCGGGATTGGTAATGGCCGAGGCGACCCCACGGCGCGAATGGGGTATGCATCGGACACGACACAACGGACCAGAGCAGCGCGCTCCGGCCACTGAAAGACAACGCGTCAATTCGCCAAACACGCCCGTTCAGGGATCGACAACCGACTTCCTTCACGACATCCTGAGGGAGCCCCGAGCAAACCCGCAATGCCACGACGGAGAGAGCAGTTGACTTTCTTTCTCGCAACGGTCGCGTGTTGCAGGGGCAGGTCCCGGAGTGTTACCTGATGGAACTGGGGAGATCAAAAATGGCAGAAGAGATCGGCTCGACGGTGCCCCGGCGGCAGCTCGGCCGGCTGCTGCGGCAGTACCGCACCGAGGCCGGCGTCACGCTCGACGCCGCCGCCAACGCGCTCGAGTACAGCCGCCAGAAGGTGTGGCGGATCGAGAGTGGAGTGGGCGTGGTCCGGCTGCTCGACGTGAAGGCGATGTGCGAGCTGTACGGGGTCACCCCCGAGATGACCGAGGCGATCCGTGGCCTCGCCACCGAGACCAGGTCGAAGGGCTGGTGGCACGCGTACGGCGACGCCATCCCGAGCTGGTTCGAGATGTACGTCGGCCTGGAGACCACCGCCTCCCACCTGCGCCGATATGACGAGTCGCTGATTCCGGGCCTCTTCCAGACCTGGGATTACGCGCACGCGATCTACCGGCTCGACCGACCGTTCGCCAGCGAGGAGGAACTCGAACGCCTGGTCGAGGTCCGGATGCAGCGCCAGTCCCTGCTGACCCGCCGGCTGCCCAAGCCGCCGAGGCTGGACGCCGTCATCTCCGAGGCGGTCCTCCGCCGAACCCTCGGTGGATCGGATGTCATGACCGCCCAGCTCCAGCACCTGCGGGAGGTGGCCGAACTGCCGGACGTGTCGCTGCGGGTGTTGCCGCTGGCCGCCGGCCCGCATCCCGGGGCGGTGGCGGGGTCGTTTGTCATCCTCGACTTCCCGCCCGGCAACGGCGGCCGCAGCCTCCCGGAGCCGTCCGTCGCCTACACCGAATCACTCACCGGGGCCCTCTACCTCGACCGGCCGGAGGAACTGGCGGCCTACGTGAACGTGTGGAAGAGACTGACCGCGCTCGCGCTCGATGAGGGACAATCGACGAACTTGATCAGCACTATCATCAGTGAGGCCCGAGATGACTGACCTGACCGGCGCACGCTGGCGCACGAGCACACGCAGTGGCGGCAACGGCGGTGACTGCGTGGAGGTCGCCGACAACCTGTCCGGCGTCGTCGGGCTCCGCGACAGCAAGGACCCGACCGGTCCCGTCCTGCGTTTCGCCCCGGGCGCCTGGGCCGCCTTCGTGACCACCGTCAAGAGCAGCGCCCTTCGGCGTTGACCAACCGGGACCGGGTACGTCTCCCTGAACAGGAGGCGTACCCGGTCCCGGCCGGTCGGCGTGCTCTCACCACCCCGCCCCGGCACCAGCCGCTCAGTCGAAGTGTCGGATCCGGGGCCAGAGTTCGGCCCACGACATGGTCCGGTCCCGGCAGACGACGATCGGCACACCCTGCTCCTCGTTGTCGACGCCGACGCCGTTGTCGAGCCGTCCGGCCAACGCGCAGTCGCCGAAGAATCGGCCGAGCGCGGCCGCCTCCCCCACTCCGACGCCGATCAGCACCGTCGCGGACTCCGGCGGCGGCCCGTAACGCCCGAGTTCGTTGTGGCCGCTGAAGATCGGCGGCAGCCGGTCGGCACCGAGCCGGGTGAGCGCACCCGCCTCACCGTAGTTGGCGGTCAGCACCACCGCCCGGTCCCGCTCGGCGGGGGCGAGTCCGTCGTACGCCCGGACGACCTGGTCGACGTAGCGGGGCCAGCCGACGGAGTCGGCGGCGGTGATGTTCATGCCGGGGATCGGGGTCTCGCCCAGCGTGCCGACCGGCAGCAGCGGCAGGGCGATCACCGCACTCGCCACCGCGTTGAGGACGGCCGCCGTGGCGACCAGCCCGGTGCGCGCTCGACGCCGCCCCTGGGCACACCAGTCGACGGTGACCACGGATCCGGCCGCGAGCAGCGCCACCAGCAGCCCGTAGGTGTAGTACGGCTGGCCACCGGCGAGCAGCACGATGCCGCAGACCGTCAGGTAGGCGACGCCGACCGCCCGGACCCGACGCCACTGTGGGCGACGGAACAGGCCGACCAGTCCGGCGATCCAGATCGCGGCCAGCGGCGGGCCGACGAGGAGAAGCTGGAACGGCACGAAGCTGCTACGCGACTCGGCGCCCCGGTCGTCGGCGATCGCCCCGGCCATCTCCGCCTGGGGCAGGTCGTGACCGAGCTGGTAGACCAGGTTGGGCAGGCCGATGAGCAGGGCGATCCCCACCCCGGCCCAGAGTCGGCGGTCACGCAGCACCCGGCGCGGTCCGACGGTGAGCAGCCCGAGCCCGAGGCCGGCGAGCAGCAGCACCACCAGAAGTTTGTTGTAGAGGCTGACGCCGAGTACCGCGCCGGCGGCCAGCCACCAGCGTGGCTGGTCGCGTAGCAGTGCCCGGGTGACGCAGAGCAGCAGGGCGAGCCACACCACCAGGTCGAGGGTGGCGGTGAGCAGGACGTGCCCGAAGATGAGGGTGGCGGCGCCGGTGCCGGCACCGAACGCGGCCAGGGTCTGCGCGGCGGCCCGGCCGCCGAGTTCCCGGGCCAGGAGTGCGACGAGCAGCACCGCCGCCACCACGCAGAGGGTCGCCGGCAGCCGCAGCCCCCAGAGCGTCCCGCCGAACACGGTGTCGGCGAGCCGGGCCAGGGCCGGGGTCAGCGGCGGTTGGTCGGTGTAGCCCCAGGCCGGGCGGAGCATCAGGAAGTAGAGCTCGTCGCGGTGGTAGCCGTAGCCGCCGTTGGTGGCGAGCAGCAGCGCGGCGACGGCAACGGCTACGACACCGACCGGCCGCCAGGCGACCGGCGGCAACTCCGTTGCGGGGTTGTCGCCGGCTGGTGCTCCGGAACGAGTGGCTTCCGCTGTGGACGGTGGGCCGTCCGGGATGGTCTGTCGGGTCAGCATCGCGGAACTCCCTTCCCGGGGCGATGCGCCGGGCCTGGCGGATCCGACCGGCGGTGGACGCGACTGCTCCCGGACTACGGCCTCGTCGGATCGGTGTCCGGTCAGGACGGCCGTCGATACCTAACGGTTAGAGTTTAACCGTTAGGTATCGACTGTCAACGCACTCTTCGGGCGGACACGAACGCGCTGACGGCCACCGCGCGGCGACCGTCAGCGAGCCGCGACCGCCACCACGGCGGTGGCCGTCAGCCGACGGCGCTGCTCAGCACGGGCCGGCAGGGGTCAGCGGTAGTCGCAGACCCCGGTCGGGAAGATCCGCTCGAGACGCCGCCGCTCCGCGTCCGACGGCCGCCACGAGCCGTAGAGACCACGGGCGACCGCCGTCCGCACCGGCTGCCGGTCACAGGCGTAGACCCCGCCGGCGATCGGCCCGCCGGCAACCGTCCGGGACGTGCCGTGCAGCGGGAAGTACCGGGTGCAGGGACCGGCGGCACGCCGGTCGAGCACACCGTCCCAGACGTGGTCGCCCCGGGCGATCTCGGTGCCGTCGGTACGGAAACACCGGTCCACCGCGAGCGCCGGCTTGTTGCCGACCACCCCGAGCCACGGCCGGGTACGCAGGTTCGACATCCACTCGTCGATCACCGCCAACGCCTCCGGCGTCTGGTCGTACGCCTCGGTCGGGCGGGCGTCGGTGAACCAGATGACCTGGTTGCCGGCCCGCCCGTCGTGGTCGCGCATCCGCTGCCGGGAGACGAACGACTGGTGGGCGTTGTGCATGTCGAGCTGTCCCTCGAGGTAGTGCCGCCAGTCGACGATCGGGATGTCGATGTCACCGGTGAAGACGATCCCCGACTCGTACGCGGCCCGGATCGCCCGCCGGTCCCCGGTCGTACGCGGCGCCGGGGTGAGCCCGCCGTCCGGCGACAGCCGCATGTTCCGGGACGACCACGGGTCGAACTGGGCCGGATCGGCGCACGCCGTGGTCACGAACGGGCAGCCCTCCGACACCATCTCCGCCTGCGGGCGCCACGACCCGACCCGGGCGTTGAGGTCGAGGAACTCGGCCGGGGTGATCTTCCCCGAGGTCAGCGCCGAGAGGCCGTACTGGACGCCGACGTTGTCCCAGGTCGAGCGGGCGTACCCGGAGGCGTCGGTGCCGTAGACGTTGACCAGGTCGGCCCAGTGTGTCCACTGCACCGACGCGCTGACCCCGGGCGGATCCATCCGCTCCCACAGCGGGTCACCGGGGAACCAGCGCGGGTTCAGCGCCAGTGGGGTCAGACCACGCCAACCCTCGACACACTCGGTGGAGCCCGGCGCACCACCCCGGTACGGGTTCGGCACCGTCGCGCTGGCGTTCATGCCGATCAGCCAGCTCCGGTTCGCCCAGTCCCGCCACTTCGGGTTGGCCGCGTCGGTCACGTCCATGTAGTACTCGAGCAGCTCACAGTCTCCGACGTGGATGGTCTGGGTCGCCATGTCCGGGTACGAGTACTGCGGGACCGCCGCGTCGATGACCCGGGTGCCGTGGTTCTGCCCGTAGACGTACTGCTGGATGCCGCCGCCGGAGCCACCCACGCCGACGGTGTAGAGCGGCACCCCGTAGTTCTCGACGAAGTGCTCCTTGAGCATCAACGCCGTCTCGCCGCCGAGCACCAGGTTGTAGTGGGTCGCGGTCCGGGTGCCGGTCGAGTAGAGGACGGCGTAGCCCCGGGACAGGCCCTCGTGGTAGAGGTGGGCCCCCGGCAGCCGGCCCTGGTCGTGCCCGATCGCCACCCCACCGTCGAAGTGGTAGATCACCCGCCGGTTCCAGCCCTCGTCCAGCACGGCGATCGAGTAGACGAACCGGTTGATGGTGCCCCGCTCCCGGCGTACGACGTAGTCGACGGTCCGACCGTCCAGCGTCGTCGTGGTGGTGAGGTCGGCAGGTCGGGACCCGTCGGCGGGCATCGGCTTGAAGGTCCCGTCGGCGGCCCGGTAGAGCCGGTCGAGCACGGTCCGGGCGGCGCAGTCCCGACTCCAGCCCACCACGGCCCCGTCCGGGCCGGTCACCCGCATGCCCTGACCGTCGTGGTTGTCCACGATCGGCTGCCCGAGGCCGTTCTGCTCGGTCCGGCACAGGAACGGGTACTGCCGTGGGCCGGAGAAGATCGGCCCGTCATCCGGGTGGTTACGGACGACGAGCGTGGTTGGCCCGGCACCCCGCGCCGTGGCCCGCAGTACGTTCGACCCGGGGCGCAGCCCGTCGACGACCCCGCGCAGTTCCCGACCGTCGACCCCCAGGGACCGGGTGACGTCGACTCCGTTACGGGTGACCCGGACCGAGTCCGGGTCGACCCGGCCGCCGACCGGGATGCGCAGCAGGGCGTCCCCGCCGCTGACCTGGTCGGGGCGGCTGGAGAGCACCTCGATCCCGAGCCGGCCCGGTGTACCCCGGTCGTGGGCGGCGGCCGGCACGGTGGAGACGGTGAGTGCGGTGGCCAGAGTGAGGCCGACCAGGCCGAGGCGTCGACCCGGTAGGCCCCGGGGCGCGAACCATCGTCGGGACCCGGCGCCGGTGGCTCGGGAGGGCCCGGTGGCGTCGGTGCCGCGCCGACGGGCGGCGACGGGTCGGTCAGCGGCCATCGGGTGCCTCCCGGGGGTGGTGGGGATCCCGACGATGCCACGTGGACCGTCGACTTGTCGAGATCGACATCGATGTCGCGGGGCCGACGGGGTGTGTGGGCGGCGCCCCGCCGGTACGGAGCACGTCCAACCCGCCGGAACGGGGCGGACGGAACTTCCGGGCACAGCCACGCTTTCCGCCACGGGCGGCCTGTCTGCCCACCCCCAGGACCGCTCCCGCTCCAACACGGTCGGCCCGCCGCCGGCGCCGCGGCCACGTCGAACCGGGCGTGGATCAGCGTACGGTCCCGCCCCGGCTACGGGCTCGACGGGACCGGAGTGTTGCGCAGCAGGAAGGTGAGCCCCTCGGACGTCGTCGGATGGGCGAAGATCGCCTGACGCAGGCCCGTGTACGGCAGCCCGGCCACCATCGCCGTCTGTACGACGGCCATCGGTTCGCTGGCCTCGACCCCGAAGACGGTGAACCCGAGGATCCGGTCGCTGTCCACCGCGACCAGCATCTTCATGAACCCGCGCGGCTCCGACAGGGTCCTGGTCCGCAGTACCGCGGCCATCGGCATGGTGAGCAGGCGGTACCCGATGCCACGGCGCCGGGCCTCGGACTCGGTCAACCCGACGCGGGCCAGCTCCGGATCGGTGTACATGCAGTACGCGAGCAGGCGGTCCCTGGTGCTCCTGACGCCGCCCGACAGGTTGTCGTGCACCACCTGGAAGTCGTCGAAGGCCGCGTGGGTGAACTGCGGGCTTCCGGCGCACTCGCCGATGGCCCAGACGTTCTCCGCCGTGGTCGCCAGATGCTCGTCGACGGCGATGTAGCCCCGCTCGGTCAGCTCCACCCCGGCCACCTCCAGCCCGACACCGCTCGTGTTCGGCGTACGACCGGTGGCCACCAGCAGGTCCGTGCCCTCGACGACACCCGCACGGTCCCGCGACGCGGTGACGACCCGCACCCGCTCACCAGAGGTCCCCTCGACGCGCCGTACCTGGGTCGCGAGTTCGACGGTGATCCCCTCGTCGCGGAAGAGTTCGAGGAGCGCCGCTCCGACGTCCGGATCCTCGTTGCTGGCCAACCGCGGTCCGCGCTCGATCACGGTCACCTCGGCGCCGAGGCGGCGCATGGCCTGCGCCAGCTCCAGCCCGACGTAGCCGCCACCGAGGACGACCAGGTGCTCCGGCAGGCGGTCGAGGTCGAGCAGTTCGACGTGGGTCATCGGCCCGGCGGCGGCCAGCCCGGGTACGTCCGGCACGGTGGCCCGGGTCCCCAGGTTGAGGAACACCCGTTCGCCGCCGAGCCGGCGCGTACCGCCGCCGACCAACTCGACCTCGACGGTCCTCGCCCCGACGAAACGTGCCCCACCCATGATCAGCTCGGCGCCGCTGGCCCGGTAGCGGTCCAGGTGCAGCTGCCGCAGGCCGTCGACCATCGCCTGCTTCCTCGCCTGTACGCCTCTCATGTCCGTCCCGGCCGACCCGAGTTCCACGCCGAACTCGGCGGCCCTCCGGGTGAACGAACGGACCTTCGCCGAGTGGATGATGTTCTTGCTCGGCAGACACGCGATGTTCGGGCAGGCTCCCCCGATCAGGTCACGTTCGACCACGGCGGTGCGATGGCCCTCGCCGGCCATCGTCCAGGCGAGGTACTTGCCGGCCTCACCACTGCCGACGACGAGGATGTCGACGTTCTCGGTCCGAGACATGAACCCGACTCCTCCGACGGCTGGCGGCGCGGCCGGCCTCAAAATATCAGGATGTAACCCCCCATATCCGTGAGATCAGGCACCCTACTTCGACGTCGTCGGACGGCGGCCCGGCTACCGGTCGAGCAGCGCCGCCACCGCGACACCGGTGCTGTCGTACCGCCGCACGAGCGTGCCCACCGCCCCGCTCCGGCCGTCCACCACCTGCGACGTCACCGGCCGCCAGCCGACGTCTCCGCAGCCGAGCAGCTCCGCGACCGCGTCGGTGGTCACCGGCTGGCCGGACAGCAGGGCCACGATCCCGCTGTCGACGGCCGCCGCGCCGACCCCCGACCCGTCCGACGCCGGGTCGGGCACCGGCCCGGCCGCCCACGGTGGCACCCAGCTGTCCACCGCGGCCAGCGTCGCCGGAAACGTCCGGCCCGCCTCGCGGACCAGCATCGGGACAAACTCCGGCGACTCCTTGCGCAGCGTCGTGATCAGGGTCGGTAGCCAGGGCAGCAGGACCGGGTCGGGCAGCCGGGCGAAGGCCTCGGACAGCACCTCGACCACAAACCCGGTCAGGGCCGGCACCGGCTCCAACGCCTGCACGAACCCGCTCAGGTACTGCGGGAACGCCGGCACCACCAGCGGATTCGCCAACAGGTCGGCAGACCGGGACCGCAGCTCGTCCCGGGACAGCAGGCCGAGCTGGAACCGGGCGGCCCAGAGCAGCGCCACCTTCGCCGGCGTCTCGGGATGGGACTGCCGGACCGCCAACTCCAGCTGGGCACGGTCGCAGCCGAGCGCCAGCGCCAGGCTCTCCATCGAGAAGAGGAAGCCGAGCATCGCGGCGACCTGCCGCACCCCGCTCTCCTCCGCCACGAACGCGGTCGGCAGCAGCGTGCAGTAGTGGGCGTAGCCGGCGGTCACGAACGTCTCGCACCAGGCCGGCAGCTCCGGCCCGGCGGCCCGGTAGTAGGCGAGCAGGCGCCGGATCCGGCGCAGCACCTCGGGAGCGTCGTCGACGGTCCGTTCGGCGGCGAGCAGTTCCACCGCCCGGTTGCCGAGCTCGTCGACCAGCCGGCGGGCGTTCAGGAACAGGATCGCGTCCTCGACCGCCGCGAGGGCAGCCGCCGCCGTCGCGTCCGGCGCCCAGGCCGCCCGCCGCAGCCGCTGCTCCAGCACCTGCTCGACGGTGACACCCTCGTACCCCAGCTCGATGATGGCCCGCTGGTCCCGGCCGAGCGCCAGATCCCAGCTCTCCTGGATCGACCGCTCGCCGAGCCGCCGCTCCCCCATGATCGGTCGGACGACACCCGCCGGCAGCAGCCGACGCAGCACCCACAACAGGTCCGAGCAGGGCACCAGCTCCGGCTGCCTGGTCAGGTCGAGCAGCGTGCGCTGCACGGTACGCCGGTCCGGGGCGACGCCGAGCGGCGCGAGCCGGTCGAAGACGTCCCGGGCCAGCGGCGGCAGGGCGTCGTAGCCGACCTGACCGATCCGGTCACCGCCGAGCAGGATCTCGCAGAGCCGGCGGACGTCCCGCCGCCCCGGCACCACGTCCTTCTCGATGCAGGTGACCACGGCGTCGGCGAAGTCGTACGGGGTGGGTCGGGCCCGGCCGCGCATCCCGGCCAGCAGGATCGACGTCTCGAAGACGGCGATCGCGTCCGCGGTGCTCGCCAGGTAGCCGTTACGGCGGGCCAGCCGGACGATCTCCACACACCAGCCGAGCAGTTCCGCCTCGTCGAGGTCGTCCAGCACCGGTGGCCGAGACAGGAACCCGGTCAACCGGTCCCCCGTCGGCGCCACCTCCGCCGACGGGCCGGACGCGGTCCGCGGCGGTTTCGGTTTCGCCCGCTTCCGGCCCGTCTGCTGCCCCGCCAACCGGTACGGGGTCACGCCACCCCGGGTCACCGCCTTGGCCCAGGTCGCCTGGGCGATCGACACCGAGCCGGCCGCCAGCCCGAACTGCGCCTCGATCGCCGAGTGGCTGGACGGGATCAGCCCGTACCGCCACCGGGTCCGCGTCCGCGGGCTGATCGGCCAGTCCGGGGTGCCGGGCACCGACCCGAACTCGGCGACCGGGCTGGCGGCGTGGAACGCCCCGCAGACGTAGAGGCAGCGCGACCGGTCGATCCCGGAGGCGGCGAGATGCTCCCGCATCCGGGTCCACATGTACCGCTCCCGGTCGGCGTCCCGGTCGGTGTCGGCACCGTCCGGCCGCAACCGCCGGAACAGGCTGCCGATCATCACCATGACCTGCCGGTACGTGTCGTAGTCGGCGCCGGTCAGCGGCTGCTCGACGTACTGGTCCCACCACTCGGACCAGTGCCGCACCTTGCCGTGGTGCAGCAGGTACGACCGCAGTTCGGCGAACCGGGGCCGCAGGTCACCGATGCCGAGCCCGACCGCCTCGCCGTGCAGTGCCGCGCTCTCGTCCGCCGGGGCGGCCTCGGACGCCCCGGACCCGCCACCGTCGCCGTCCGGCGCGCCCCCGTTGTCGGCAGGCGTGCCCGGTTCGGCGGGCAGCCACTGGAAGACGTGGTCCGCCGACCGGTCCACCAGCACCAACTCGACCCCCGGGGTCTCCAGGGCGTACGCGATCGCCTGGTACTCGGCGGACGCCTCGGTGATCGGTGCCACGACACTGAGCGGCCCCCACGCGGACGGGAACCCGTCCAACTCGGACGCGAACGCCTGCAGCGCCACCGGGAGCCGGCAGTTGCGCAGTTCCTCCAGCATCGGCCGCAGGTCCTCGCACATCTCGAGGTAGATCACCTCGGGCTGTTTCTCCCGCAGCCGGCGGGCCATCGCCAGCGCCGACGCCGGCGAGTGGTGGCACACCGGGAAGATCTCCAGCTCCTCGGCGAACGCCCGGTCGACGTCGTCCACCATCCCGGTCAGGATCTCGGCGTACGCCCCCGGCCCGTCCGCGAAGGTCGCGGCGGCGTCCCGCAACTGCTCCCGCAGCGGCGTGAACGGGGTCCCGGTCGTGGCCGCCTCGGTCGTCACCGCGTCGCTCACGACAGGGTCTCGATCGCCTGCCGACCGCCCTCGAGGAACTCCGGCCACGGACCACCCTCGGCCTTGCTACGCGGCTCGACCACACCGTGCCAGTACTTGTTGAGGATCGCCAGATCCTCCGGGCTGCGCCGGGCCAGCGAACCGACGAGCGAACCGGCCAGTGTCGCGGCCCGCAGGGTCCGGTCGCCGAAGAACTGACTGTGCAGGATCGCGTCCTCCAGCACACCGATCTGTTCGGCGGTGGAGAGCGCCGACTCCAGCTTCTCGTCGTCGCTGCCCGCCGAGGCCGCCGCCGCCCGCAGGTCGGCAAAGCTCTGCAGCAGGATGTCCAGCAGCGTCGGCGGCACGTCCAGCTCGATCCGGTGCCGACGCAGCAGCTCGGTGGTCCGGAACCGGACGATCTCCGCCTCGCTGCGCTTGTTCGTCACCACCGGGATCCGGACGAAGTTGAACCGCCGCTTCAACGCCGAGGAGAGGTCGTTCACCCCCCGGTCCCGGCTGTTGGCGGTCGCGATGATCGAGAAGCCGGGCTGGGCGAAGACGATGTTGTCGTCGTCGAGCTCCGGAATGGAGACGTACTTCTCGGACAGGATCGAGATCAGCGCGTCCTGGACGTCGCTGGTCGCCCGGGTCAGCTCCTCGAACCGGCCGACCACCCCACGTTCCATCGCGGTCATGATCGGCGACGGGATCATCGACTCCCGGGACTGGCCCCGGGCGATCACCATCGAGACGTTCCAGGAGTACTTGATGTGGTCCTCGGTGGTGCCGGCGGTCCCCTGGACCACCAGCGTCGAGTTGCGGCAGATCGCCGCGGCGAGCAGCTCGGCGAGCCAGCTCTTGCCGGTGCCCGGGTCGCCGATCAGCAGCAGACCCCGGTCCGAGGCGAGGGTCACGATGCTGCGCTCGACGAAGCTCCGGTCCCCGAACCACTTCTGGGCGATCGGCCGGTCGAGCCCGTCGGCCCGCTCCGAACCGAGGACGAACAACCGCACCATCCGCGGGCTGAGCCGCCAGGAGAACGGCTTCGGACCATCGTCGACCGACTCCAGCCAGTCGAGTTCCTCGGCGTACTTCACCTCGGCGGGAGCACGCAGCATGTCGTTGGTCATCGGGATCTTTCTCCTAGCTGAGGAAACTCTTGAGTTCGAAGACGAGCTTGCGGATGTGTCCGGAGAGCACCGGAGTGCCGAGATCCTTGAACCGCTGGCGGAACCACGGGTTGACGCTCTGCTGGCCGCCGCTGCTCACCGAGCCGACCGGGATGACCCGGACCCCGGACCGGTGCGCGGCCTCCAGACCGTCGAAGACCCCCTGCGGATTCGACTCGTAGTAGTCGGAGATCCAGACCAGCACGGTGTTCTTCGGTTCGGCGATCTTCGGCCGGACCAGGTTCAGTGCCGCCGTCCCGTCCGTACCGCCACCCAATTGGGTACGCAGCAGCACCTCGAACGGGTCGTGCACCCACGGGGTCAGGTCCAGCGCCCGGGTGTCGTACGCGACCAGGTGCACGTCCACCTTCGGCAGACCGGCGAAGATCGAGGCGAGGATGGTGCAGTTCACCATCGCGTCGACCATCGACCCCGACTGGTCCACCACCACGATCAGCCGGGCCGGGGTGGTCCGCCGGGCGGTGTGCCGGTAGTAGAGCCGGTCCACGTAGAGTCGCTGGTCCTCCGGGCTCCAGTTGGTCAGGTTCTTCCAGATGGTCCGGTCGAGGTCGAGGTTGCGGAACACCCGCTTCGGCGGCACCGAGCGGTCGAGCACACCGACACTCGTCTTCTCCACCTGGGTACGCAGCACCTCCGCGACCTCGTCGACGAACCGCCGGATCAGCGCCTTGGCGTTGGCCAGCGCCACCCCCGACAGGTTCGCCTTGTCCCGCAGCAACTGCTCGATCAGCGACATGCTCGGCGTCAACTGCCGGGCCAGCGCCGGGTCGGCGAGCACCTCCCGCAGCCGCATCCGCGAGACGAGGTCACCCTCCAGCCCGGCCAGCACCCCACCCAGCTCACTGGCGGTGGGCCGGCCCCGCAGCTGTCCCGGCTCACACCCGAGCGCCCGCTCGAACCAGCCCGCGTCAGCCTGCCAGCGGGCCAACTGGCCGGCGGTCACGTTGCCCGAGCCGGTCGCGAAGACGTTCAGCAGCAGCTTCGACACCAGGGCGGCCCGCCGGACCTCGACGGCACCGTCCCGCTCCCCCGTCTCCGAAGCGACCGGCGGCGCGGCACTCCCGTCACCAGCCGGCGGCACGGCACTGCCGTCAGCCGGCACGGCACTCCCGTCAGCGGGCTGTGTCGCCATCAGGCCCCGGAACTCGGCGGCGAGTTCGGGGAACCGCTGCACGACCGTGTCCACCGACACCGTCGGATCCAACAACGCCGCCGGCAGACCCAGGTCGTCGACGATCGCCACGCTCGCCGACTCCAGCGACGGCTGCTCCTGCGGCTCGAAGAGGCGAGCCAGCAGCCGCCAGTAGAGCACCTGCCGCCGGTTGGCGTCACCGTCGTGTGCCCACGCACCGTCGCCAGAAAACTGGTCGGTGACCGGGCCGCTGGTCTGATCCTTCCGCTCGTTCATCGGCGCAGCAACCGTCCGGCCCGCTCCCGCAGCACGGCGACCGCGTCACCGGCCCGCGCCTCGGCCTTCGCCACCTTCGGATCGGTGGGACCGAGCGCCCAGTCCCCGGTGTGCACCGCCGCGGCCCCCCGCCTACCGCCGGTCTGCACCGCGAACGGTTGCAGCATCCAGCGGCCGTCCTCCCAGCGGACGAGTCCGAGGCAGGCCGACGACCCGAGCACCAACTCCGGGGTGAGCGGACCGCAGCTCGGCAGCCGGGCCACGTCCACCGGCAGCGCGGAGCCGTCCAACTCGAGGACCAGCTCGCCGTCGTCGCGCCGGCCGGCCCGGTAGCCCTCCAGCAGCACCGGTTCGGCGATCCGGACCGGATGCCGGTCCAGCGGCGGCACCGGCGGGGCCGCCGCCTCGGCGAGCCGCAACCGGGCGGTGGCGAACGGGTCGACGACCTCGCCCGGCCGGGCCTGCCCGTCCCGCCACAGCAGATCACCGCCGGGCAGCAGCGGCAGGTCCGTCACCTCCAGGGCACGACGCTCGGCCAACGCGCCGAGCAACACCGGGCAGCTCCGCAACAGCCGCCACACCGCCGGCCCGACGATCGTCTCCACCTTCGCCGCCGACACACTCGTCCGGACCAGTCGTGGCTGCGCCCCGGCCGCCTCCAGCACCCCGTGGACCTGCACCTGCACCGCCGTACCGTGCTCGTGCACGTCCACGCCGAGCACCAGGAGCCGACCCGAGACCGTCACCGCGGCCGCGCCGTCCGGGCTGCCGGCGGCATGACTGAGCAGCAGGGCCCGCGACCACAGGTCAGCCCAGCGCCGGACCGGCACCCGACCCGCCGCGCCCACCGGACACGTCGCCCCGAGCTCGGCCGCCAACCCGTCGAGCAGCACCGCCAGCCGCCGCAGCTCCGGCACGCCCAGCAGGGTTTCGACGGTCCGGGCCGCCGACGCCACCACCTCGTGGTCGACCCCCTGCCACCCGGCGATCGCCAGCTCCCGCAGCCAGGCCCGGGAACCGGCGAGCACCGTGTCCGGCACCGGATCCCCGGTGCCGCCGACGCCCGGCACCCAGTCGGCCCGCGACCGGCCGAGCGCGCCGTCCAACCGGGCCGACAGCGCATCGTGCACCGCGCCGAGCAGGGCCGTCCGGGCGCCCGCGAACGCGGTCAGGTGCTCGTCGGCGATCGAACCGGCGTTGACCTTCTCCACCGCCTCCCGTACCCGGTCCGCGAGCGGGGTCACGGCCACCGCGGCCGTCAGCGCGGACAACCCGGCCCGCTGCTCCCCGGTCAGCCGGGCCAGCCCGGGAACGAGTGTGTTGTCGAAACCGGTGACCAGGTCGAGGGTCTCCGGAACACCGGGCTCGACCCCGTCGAGCAGCCCGGCGAGCTGTGTCGGGCGCATCAGCGGGCCGCTCCCGTCGCCGGGAACCAGTGCAGCTCGACGACCGGCTCGGTACTCTCCGGCACCTCCAGATAGGTCAGATGCCGCAGAAAACGGCTGAACACCACCGCCGCCGGCACCGACTCCTGGCCGCCGCGCAGCCGGGCCACCAGCTCCGACCCCGACGACACCCCGCCGCCGACGTCGACCCGCAGGTAGCGGGCGACCCGGTCGACGCCGTACTGCAGCACGGCCTCGTCGGCCAACGCGTGCAGGTGCTTGCAGGGCGTACCGCGCAGCCCACCGCAGGGCCGGTTGTTGTTGGTGCTGCAGTGGTAGGTGTGGGAGCCGGCGGAGAACGACGAGACGTACACCCGCTCGATGTCCGACCCGCTCGACACCACCCCCTGCAGCCGCCCCTCCGCCAACTCGACAAACGGCACCTTCGCCAGCTTCCGGGGGCGAACCGGCGGCAGCACCCGCACCACGCTCCGCCGTTCCCACCCGTCTCCGACCGCGTCCACGATCCGTCCTCCCGTCCGATGCCCGGAGAACATAGACCGCGCGGACGACATTTTCCGGACCCCGCCCGGCGCGGCGCAGACCGTGCGGGAACCGGCGTCAGGAGTCGGTTGGTCCGGAGTGGACAGCCGGGACACGGCGGGCCGACCGGGCCGCCGGACCGTCCGGGTGGCCGACCCGGGCGACGTGCAGCAGCCGGTCCGACGCGACCCCCAGCAGTCCGGCGAGCCCGGCCCGGGCCGCCGGGGCGTCGACCAGCTGACTCGACGGATGCAACGCCGCCCCGGCCACCTGCAGGGTGAGCCAGACCCGCAGCAGCACCCGACCGAACGTCACGACGGCCGCCGGCTCCGCCTCCGCCGGCCCGACCAGGACCAGCAGGTCACCGCCGAGACCGGCCGGACTGCCGGCCGTCGCCAACAGCCGGGGCAGCCCGACCGGTCGCAGCACCAAATAACCCGCCAACGCCGCCCGCAGCCCGGACGCCTCCACCCGGGACAGCCCCAGACAGCGGTCGGTGAGCCCGTCGGCGTGGTAACCCGGATGGGTCGGGGTGAGCCGCAGCCACGACCGCAGTTCGGCGACCACCGCCGGATCGGCGTACAGGTGCCGGTCCGCGACCCGGTACAGCCGCGCCAGCCGGTCCACGCCCGGCACCACCCGGACCTCGCCGCCGGCCCGCCGGGCGACCGCGTCGACCGCCGCGACCACCTCCGCCGACAGGCCGGACCGGTAGCGGCCCCGATGCGTACGGCGGTCCCGCACGTGCCCGGCCCGGAACGGAGTGTCGTAGCGGTCCCGAGCCGGCCGCAGCCACCCCACCCGCCGCTCGCCGAGGTCGTGGTCCGGTACGAACACCGCCCCCAGCCCGGCGTCGGCGGCGACGACCAGACAGGTCTCGACAAACGCCCCCAGCGACAGCCACAGATCCCGACCCGTCGGGTCGCCCGCCGGCAGGGCATCGGCCGGATCCCAGCCGACCCGGACCGCCCCGTCCTGGTACCGCAGCCGCCAGGGCTGGGTGTTGTGTGCGCTCGGCGCCCGCCAGCAGAGCGCCTCCAGATCGCGGAACGCCTCCACCTACACCATCCGCTCGTAGAAGGTGTACCCGTGCAGCGGACGGCCGCCCATCGCCCGGAACTGCGCCGCCGACGCCGGATTGTCCCGGCCGACGTACGTGCTGCGCAGCGTCGTGTAGCCGCCGGCGGCAAGGTTGCGGTGCAGCTGCGCGGAGAGCAGCCGCTGGTAGCCGCACCCCTGGTACTCCGGCAGCACACCCTTGACGATCAGCACCGCCTCCCGCCGGTACCGTCGACGGGTCGCCAACAGCCGGAGCTGGTTCACCCGGCCGAGATCACCCCGGACCCGGACCACGAACTCGCTGATGTCCGGCAGACACAACACGAACGCCACCGGCCGGCCCGCCCGGGTCAGATAGAGCAGCAGCGACTCGTCGAGCAGGTACGCCAGCCCGTCGGTCTGCCGGCGCAATTGGGCGGCCGAGATCCGGGTGTAGTAGCCGAGCTGCGCGAACGACGCGTTGAGCAGCTCCCGGAGCAGGTCGAGTTGGCTGTCCAGCCGGCGGACGTCGCCCCGGTGCACCCGCAGGCCGTCGGGCAGCGGTTCCGGCGGGGGCGACGGACCGACCGGGCAGATCCAGGTGTCCGACTCGAACCGCCGGCCGAAGCCGTACGCCTCGTACGCGGCCACGTACCTCGGCGGGTTGTAGGCGCTGTCCAGGAAGCCCCGGTCGGCGTACCCGGAGGTGATCACCCCGCCGGCCTGGTTCGGCAGCAGCGCCACCGGCCCGAAGAGGCACTCCCGGTCACCGGCCGCCCGGGCGGTCGCAGTCATCGCCGCGAAGAGCGGCTCCGCCGCCGACCCGGTGAACTCGGTCAGCCCGAACAACTGGCACCGCCGGCCGAGTTTCACGTCGAAGTCGGCGTCGGTGTGCAGCGTGGTACGTGCCACCACCTCCCCGGTGCCGCCGTCGCGAAGGACGTACATCGGCACGCCGGCCCGCCACCAGCGCCAAATCTGCTGCCGCGGGGTCGGTACGAAGCGCGGCTCGTCGGCGTACACCCGGTCGGTGAGGCCGAGGAACTCCCGCAGGCCGCGCCGGTCGACGACGCGTTCCAGCCCGGTCCGGCTCACCGCCGCACCGCCGGGCCGGTGGCTTCGCCGCCGACCGGGGTGAAGGTCGGGATGTGCGCCATCTCGGTCGACTCGGCCCGCCACACCCCGTTGGTGTAGCCGTCCGGGTCGGCGGTGTAGAGCCTGATGTAGCCACCGGTCGCGTGCCGGGTCCCGTCGGTCACCCACACCATCAGCCGACGGTGGTGGCGGGACCGGGCGAACCGCAGCATCGCGTCGCGGTCGGCGAAGAAGGCGATCGTGCCGAGGGTGAACGGGAACTCCCAGTACACGGTGTGCCAGCGGTATCCGGACATCCGTTTCAGGTCCCGGACCATCCGGATCCAGACCGGCCAGAGCCGCAGGATCGCCAGCGGCCCCCGGTACCGGGTCGCGCCGACGAACATCGCGCCGGCCCGGGCCGGCGCCGGCGCGCGGGAGAAGTCGCGGGTACGCATCGCTCACCCCACCAGGTAGACGTTCTTGATCTTCTGCTCTCCGGCGAACGGGCCGGTTCCCGCCGCGTGCAGCGCGATCCGCAGGTCGGCGGCGGCCGGATCCTCGGCCAGCGACTGGGCGAAGTCGCGGGAGACCGTGGCGAGGTGTCGGACCACCCCGTCGCGGCAGGCCTCGACCAGCGCCGTCCGGACCGCCTCCGGCAGCTCCCGACGCAGCTCCAGGTGGATCACCGGCCGAATCTCCAGCGCCGCGTCCTCGGCCAGGTCCAGGCAGAACCGGCTGATCTGCCCGGCGTACGGGTTCCCGGTGTAGAGGCCGTACTCGACGTCCTGCGGGTAGAGGTTGGCGCCGAGGTAGGAGACGGTCGAGTCGCGTCGTCCGAACAGGAACAGCAGCGGCAGGGTCATCCGTTCGGCGGCCAGCGCCCGCCGCCCCTCGCCCCACCGCGCCGGTTCGCTCCGGACCAGGTCCACCACCTTCCGGTACGACCACAACACCGCCTCGTCACCGACGTTGTACCGCAGCCGGGGCTGGAGTACGTCCAGGTCGGCGACGGTGCAGAGCAGTTCCCGTCGCTCGTTCGTCTCGAGGTAGGTGACCAGCGGGTTGTACTGGAAGATCATCGGCAGCCGCTGCTCGTCCGCGCCGAGCAGTGCCGCCCGCAGCGCCGGGTCGGTACGCAGCCGCCGACGCAGCCAGACGGTGAACGCGGTCTCCGCCCCGAGGCCGATGGTCAGGTCCGAGGCGCCGTACGCCGACCGGACCTTGTGGAAGCGCTCCTCCAGGTACGCCCGCAGCGCCTCGGTCATCCCCTCTCCCCCGCAGCTGGCGAAGATGCGGTACCGCGCCCAGGGGAAGCCGTCGGCGTCCAGCCGGTCCCGCAGGTGCTTGAGGAACGGCGGGTACGCCGTCACCAGGTAGTCGAAGTCGGGGCCGAACTCGCGCAGGGTGTCGACGATCTTGCCCAGGTCGGGGCCGGTGTTCTTCACGACCGCGATCCGGGACATCGCGTTGCCGGTGGTCGTACCGGTCGCCCAGGCGCCCATCGAGTAGGCGTTGATGACAAACCGCCGACGGCTCGGGAAGACCAGGCTGGTGTAGCCGGCGATGTCCCGGTGCACCGCCCGCAGTTCGCGTTCGCCGCGCGGCCAGTTGAACGGCCGGCCGGACGAACCGGCGGACTCGTCCACCACCACACCCCGGGCCGGTAGCCGGCCGCCCCAGCACCGGCTGGCGGCGTCGCGGCCGAGCACGTAGCTCTCCTTGCCGGTCTCCGGATAGTCGGCCAGGCGTCGGCGTTTCCCCGCCCCGGTCGGGTGGTCGCGGAGGAGGTCGCGGTACGCCGGGACGTGTCGCACGGCCAGGGCGCAGACCCGCCGGGCGTTGGCCTTCGCGAAGCCGTCGAGCACCGGGCGGTGTCCGGCGGCGCTCCACCGCCAGAGCACCGGGTGGCTACGCAGCAGGCGGAACACCATGGTCGACAGTCGCCCGGCAACCATCGGCCGGAACCGGCGCCGGTCCCGGCGGTCGTCGGCTGTCGACCGTTCGACTGTGGACGGAGCGGTCCGGCGCGGCAGCGTCTCGGTCATGTCAGTGATCCTCGCCAGCGTCCGGCCGTCGGGCCTGAGTCGCGGCGCGGGATCCCGCTGAGTATCCGTGCTCAGTGGACCGGGTTTGACCATCCGCGCCGAGTGGGCCGACCCATGGTGGGTCGGCCCACTCGCTCTATAGCATCCTAGGACAATAGGTTGTATCGCATCCGGTCGGTCCGGACGACCGGGTGGACTCAGCCGGCGCTGCGGGCCATCGCCCGTACCCCGACGGTCAGGCCGAGCACGGCGGTGATCAGGGCCGCCACCCATCCCCACAGGACGGTGCCGGAACCGAGCTGGCCGGCGAAGAGCGCCCGCTCCGCGTCGACCAGGTAGGCGAGCGGATTGAACCGGGCCGCCACCCGCATCCAGCCGGGCCCGGTCTCCAGCGGCAGCAGCATGCCGGAGAGCAGCATCAGCGGGAAGATCAGGGTCTGCTGGACCACCCAGAACATCCACTCCTGCCTGCGTACCGCGATCGCCAGCGCGTAGCTGAAGGCGCCGAGCCCGACCCCGAAAAGCGCGAGCAGGGCCAGCCCGACCAGCGCGCCCACCGGATACAGCCGGAAGCCGAACGGCAGCATCACCAGTACGATGATCACCGCCTGCCCGGCCAGCGGCACCATCTCCTTGAGCGCCCGCCCGACCAGCAACGACGACCGGGACAGCGGCGTGACCAGCATCCGTTCGTGCGCGCCGGTCTGGAACTCGAACAGCAGGTTGGACCCGGTGGCCGAGGTGCCGAACAGCGCCGTCATGACCAGGATCGCCGGAACGAACCACTGCCAGACCCCACCCGACCCGAACGCCGCGCCGGCCTGGCCGCCGAGCGAGCCGACCAGCAGCGGCCCGAAGAGGGCGAGGAAGACGATCGGTTGCACCATGCCGAAGACCACCGAGAACGGGTCGTGCAGCAGCGGGCGCAGCTCCCGGGCCAGCACGATGCCGACGTCCCGGACCAGGTCGCGCGGTCCCGGCCGCCTCGACAGCACGACCGCCGGCCGGTCGGTGACGGGGATCGTGGTCATGCGGCAGCCGCCTTCCGGGTCTGCGGGTCCGTGGCACCGCCGCCGGGCTCCCCCTCGCGGAGGCTGCGGCCGGTCAGGGCGAGGAACACGTCGTCGAGAGTCGGCTGGTGCAGCAGCGCGGTGCCGACCGGTACGTCGGCGGCGACCGCGGCGCGCAGCAGCTCGGGGAGCGCGGCGGGCCCGTTGCCCACGTGCGCCTCGACCCGGTCCCCGTCGACCACCACGTCCCGGGCACCCGGCAACCGTTCGACGAGCCCGGCGAGCCGGGCGGCGGCGTCCGCCCGATCGGCAGGTCCCGTCCCGCAGTCGGAGTCCGGTCGAACGGCCGACCCCGGACCGGCGATGGTCAGGACGATCCGGTCCCCCGCGAGTTTCGCCTTCAGCGCCGCGGCCGAGTCGTCGGCGATGATCTCGCCGTGGTCGACGATCACCACCCGCTCCGCCATCGAGTCGGCCTCGTCCAGGTAGTGCGTGGTCAGCACGATCGTCATGTCGGCCGCCGAGCGCATCCGCAGCACGTGGTCCCACAGGTTCGCCCGGTTCTGCGGGTCGAGCCCGGTCGAGGGTTCGTCGAGGAAGAGCAGCGGAGGGCGGTGCACCAGGCCCATCGCCACGTCCAACCGTCGCCGCTGCCCGCCGGAGAGGTCGGCGACCTTGCGGGTGGCCAGGTCGGTGAGGTCGAGGGCGTCGAGCAGCTCGTCGGCCCGCCGCCGCGCGTCCCGGCGGTCCAGGCCGTAGATGCGGCCCTGGGTGGCCAGCTCGTCCCGGACCCGCTGTGCGTGTCCGGCGCCGTTGCCCTGGCCGACGTACCCGATCCGGCGCCGGACCTGGCCGGGTTCGCGTACCACGTCGTGTCCGGCAACGGTGGCGGTGCCCGAGGTCGGGGCGATCAGGGTGGTCAGCATCCGCATGGTGGTCGTCTTGCCGGCACCGTTCGGACCGAGTACGGCGACCAGCTCACCGGAATCGACGTGCAGCGCGATCCCCCGTACGGCGTGCACGGTCTGGCCGCGTCCCAGCGCAAAATCCCTGGTCAGGGCGTGAGTGTGGATCATCCGTCCACCTCGCGCCGGAGGTGTCTCCGTGAGGTCATGGCAGCACGCTAGGCATGACTGCGGTCAGTTCCTGACCGGAATTCCGGGCAGGATGGCGGCATGGCGAACACCAGCTCGCGCACCCTTCAACTGCTCTCCCTGCTGCAGACCCACCGCTACTGGCCGGGCGGCGAACTGGCGGACCGGCTCGGTGTCTCGGTACGCACCCTGCGGCGTGACGTGGACCGGCTCCGCGAACTCGGCTACCCGGTACGGGCGCACCGGGGCGTGGACGGCGGCTACCAACTGGCCCCGGGGGCCGCGCTGCCGCCGCTCGTGGTCGACGACGAGGAGGCGGTCGCCCTCGCGGTCGGGTTACAGACCGCCGCCCAGGGTGCGGTGGCCGGCATCGCGGAGGCGTCGATCCGGGCCTTCGCCAAGGTCGTACAGGTGATGCCGACGCGGCTGCGACACCGGGTCGACGCGCTGCGCGCGGTGACCGTACCGGCGGTCTGGGGCGGCGGCGGACCGACCGTCGAGGCGACCGCCCTCACCGCCGTCGCCCAGGCCTGCCGGGACAGCGAACGACTCCGGTTCGGCTACACCGCCCGGGCAGGTGAGCGGACCGACCGGCAGGTCGAGCCGCACCGGCTGGTCGCCCTCGGCCGGCGGTGGTACCTGGTCGGTTTCGACCTCGACCGGCAGGGCTGGCGCAGCTTCCGGCTGGACCGGCTCGCCGACCCACGCGGCACCGGTGCCCGGTTCCGGCCCCGGGAACTGCCGGCTGAGGACGCCGCCGCGTTCGTCCGGGCCGGCATCGAGAACATTCCGGGGCCGTACCAGATCGAGGTGCTGGTGCACGCGCCGGCGGACCGGGTCCGGGCCGAGGTCGACCGGTGGGGCACCGTCGACGAGGTCGGCCCGGGGCGGTGCCGGCTGCGGATGTCGGTGGAGAGCCTGGACTGGCCGATCATGGCGCTGGGCGCGCTCGGTGCGGAGTTCGAGGTGGTCTCGCCGCCCGAACTCACCGCCCAGATCGGGGAGTGGGCCGACCGGTTCCACCGCGCCGCCACCGAGGACCGGTCGGGCCCGGAGCCGGGCCAGGAGGGGACGACAACGGGTTGACCGGCGGTGGGGGCCGGATCCGGGCGGAATCCGGGGGCTGGCACCGCTTCCGGCTCGCACCGGTTGTGCGATCCGGCGCTGGTCAGCATCGATAACCTTCGGTCATGTCCGGCTCATCCGACACCCACGACCCGACCGGCCTCGACGACGTGGAACGCCGCCTGCGCGCCATCCGCGACAATCCCGAGAAGTCGACGACCCTGCGTGCGTTGGCGCAGTACCAACTCGAACGTATCGCGGCGCTCCGGGCCGAGGGACCCGCAGCTACTGTGGACGGAGCGCCGACGGTGACGGTGGAGCGGCTGGGACCGTTCCGGTTCTCCGCCATCCCGGGCACCACCATCGTCGGCATCGAAATCGACCGGGGCGGCTCGGTCCCGCTGGTCACGGTCGTCTCCGGCGACGAGATCCGGCTGCTGATGCCGTTGTTCGTACACATCCGGGCACATCTTGACCGGGACGAGCCGATCCGGATCGACATCCGCGAGGCGTTCCTGAACCTGATCGGCCACGACCCGTTCCACGACCAGGTGTGACCGCTCCGGCCACCGCCCCGGCCGGTACGGCACGACCGGTCAGCGACGGCATGCTCATCGGTCGACGGTCGGACGACGAGATCGCCGTCAGGGACGGCCGCCATCAACTCCTCAGGCCCCAGGATCGACGGCAACAGGGCCGAACACGCCGGGTAGGTGAAACCGTTCCCGACCCCGATCAGCAGCGCCACCACCGCCAGCAGCCACAGGCTCAGCCAGTCCCCCACCGCCAGCAGCCAACCCTCGGCGCCCTCCCCCGTGGTGCCGCGAATGCCCGTGCCCCTCCGCTCGCGACCGTCGGGATGTCATGCGGTGCCGACACGACGGGACGGTTCCCGCCATCGGCAGGACACCACCCACCCCGCCAGCCGGGTCGGGTGCACCGCGCCGCGTGCTGGACCGACCGGCGACGGTGTGGCTGGATGGAACGATGAGCCACGATTTCGACAGCACCACCCGGGAGCGGATGGCCCGGATCGCGGCGAACTGGGACGAGCGGACCCCGATCCACGCCGCCAGCCGCTTCTACGACGTCGGCGGGCGCGACCCCGACGACTGGTTCGCCGACCACGAGTGGGACGACCTCGGCGAACTCACCGGACGCGACGTACTCCACCTGCAGTGCCACCTCGGGACCGAGACCGTGGCGTTCGCCCGGCGCGGCGCCCGTACCGTCGGTCTCGACATCTCCGGCGCCGCCGTGGCCGAGGCCCGACGGATCGCCGCCGACGCCGGTCTGGAGATCGAGTACGTCGAGGCGAACGTCTACGACGCGGCGGCAGCGCTGGCCGGCCGACGGTTCGACGTGGTCTACACCGGCAAGGGTGCCCTCTGCTACCTGCCCGACCTGGAGCGCTGGGCCCGGGTGGTCGCCGGACTGCTCCGCCCCGGCGGCCGGGTGTACGTCGTGGAGTTCCACCCGGTGCTGACCTCGCTCGGCCTGGTCCCCGCCGGACCCGACGACCGTGGCCTGCTGCTGCGCAACGACTACCTCGGCGGCCGGGGCGCGATCGAACTCGACGCGACGCACACCTACACCGACGGGCCGGCGCTGCGGGAGGCCACCGTCAGCTACGAGTGGGCGCACGGAATCGGCGAGGTGGTCACCGCGCTGACCGGGGCCGGGATCACCGTGCGGCGGCTGCGGGAGAGTGACGAGATCCCGTGGCCGCGCTGGCCGCACATGGTCCGCACGGATCGGGGCTGGTGGCGGCTGCCGGCGGACGCACCCCGGATCCCGCTGCTCTACGCGCTGCTCGGCACCACCTGATCCGTCGGCCGGCGGCAACCCACCCGTCGTCCGGCGGACACGCGCCATCCGCCGTCGATCACGTAGATTCCCTCCGATCTATCCATTTCGGACGTGGGAGCACACATGCTCGACGGAGGAAGGAAAGCCGGGCGAACCCTGGCGGCGGTCCTGACGGCGGCGCTGGTGGCGGTGGGACTCGCGGCACCGGCACCGGCGGGCGCGGCGGTCAGCCGGTCCCAACTGGCGCTGCGCTGGGCGCCGATCCACTACCAGGACGTCGACGCAACCGGGGCGCACGCCCTCGGCGGCAGGTCCGACTACCTCACCCGGGTCGACTTCGACGGCGACCTCAACGGGCGCAACAACTGGGACAACGCGGCCCGCAGCGACGCCTCGTTCGCGGCGGCCGTGTACTACTCGGTGCTGGAGACCAGCACCCACTGGTACATCACGTACCTGTTCTTCCATCCCCGGGACTGGATCGACCACCCGTTCTTCGAGACCGAACACGAGAACGACGGCGAGGGCGTGCTGCTCGCGATCGAACGGGACGGCTCCGACTACGGCACGCTGCGCGGCGCGGTCACCGTGGCGCACAGCGACTTCTATTCGTACGCCCCGGCCGGCAGCACCTGGTCGAACGGGCGGGAGAACATCGACGGCACGCTGCAACTGCAGCGCTCGCCGCACGACGACCTCCTGCACCCGGTCACCGCGCAGGAGCGCGGCGGGCACGGGCTGAAGGCGTACCCGCAGTACAGCATCGACGGCGACGGCATCGTCTACTACCCCTCGACGGTCGCCGAGACACCGAGCGACGGCAACGACCGGGATGTGCGCTACGAGCTGATCGACATCTTCGCCGCCGGCGGCCTCTGGGCCGAGCGGAACAACCCGGACCTCTTCGCCGGCCTCGGCACGTTCGCCGGCGACACCTCCGGCGACTGCGGCGTCGGGACCTACTCCTGCTCGACCAACTCGGCGAACGCGCCGTGGGGTTGGGACGACCGCGACGACCTGCCCGGCCGGGGTGAGATCGCCACCGACCCGGCGAAGCTCTCGGTCGAGTACTTCACGGTGCCGGGCAACCTGTCCCGGTCGTACACCTACAACCCGTACGCCAGCGAGGCGGCGGCGTTGAAGGAGGCGGCCCGGACCGCCCCGCCGGTCGTCGACTGACCGAACTGACGGAAACGGCCCCCGGTCACCGGAGTTCGGTGGCCGGGGGCCGGCACGTTCGTCGGATCGCCCCGGGTCAGGCGGCGGGGACGTACTTCTCGATGTCGTCGAGGATCTTGCCGGCGGCGGTGACCCCGATGCCGAGCATCCAGGTCTCGTCGGCGACCACGTACGACTTGCCGGCCTTGACCGCCGACAGGTTCTTCCAGAGGCTGCCGCCGGTCACCTTGCTCTGCTCCGCCTCGGCCTTGGCGCCGAACGCGGTCACGAAGATGACGTCGCCGTCGACCTCGGAGATCCGCTCCGGGCTGACCGCGTCGAACCGCTTGTCCTCCTTGCTCGCCAGCAGCTGCCGCTCGGGGCGGCCCAGCCCGACGTCACCGAGCACGATGCCGCAGAACGACTCCGGGCCGTACACCCGGATCTCGGTCGGCCGGAACCGGACCACGGAGATCTTCCGCTGCCCCGGGTTGCCGATTGTCGCCCCGAGGTCCTTGGCCCGCTTCTCGTAGCCGGCGAGCAGGTCCTTGGCCTCCTGCGCCCTGCCGAGCGCGTCCCCGTCGAGCAGGAAGTTCTCCTTCCAGGTGATGCCGACGCGCTCGGTGAAGACGGTCGGCGCGATCGCCGACAGCTCGTCGTAGAACTTCTCCTGGCGGAACTTGCTGCCCAGGATCAGGTCCGGCTTCAGTGCGGTGATCGCCTCCAGGTCGGGCTCGGTGAGCAGGCCGACCGGCTTGATCGAGGCGACCTTGTCGGCGCCGAAGTAGGTGGGGAAGCCCTCGCTGTCGCTGGCCTTCGCCGCGCCGACCGGGATCACGCCGAGCGACAACGCCGTGTCGATCTTGTCGGTGTCCAGCACCACCACCCGCTGCGGGTGGGCCGGCACCTGCGTGGTGCCCATCGCGTGGGTGACGGGCCGGGTCTCACCCCCGGCGGTCTCCCCGCCGACCGGATCGCTGCTGCATCCGGTCAGGCCGCCGGCACCGAGGGCGGCGACGGCGAGAAGGGTGACGACTCTGCGGCGCATGGGGAACCTTTCGTGAGGGAGGGAGAGGTGAGTGACGGGACGACCAGTGGCGCCCCGGTCACCGGGCAGGGCACGACAACACAGTCGAGCCCGAAGACGTCGCGGACCAGGTCCACGGTGAGGATCTCGCGGGGCGGCCCGGCGGCGACCACCGCGCCGGCCCGCATCGCGATCAGGTGGTCGGCGTACCGGGCCGCCTGGTTGAGGTCGTGCAGGACGGCGACCACGGTGCGGTTGCGCTCGACCCGCAACCGGTGCAGCAGGTCGAGGACCTCCACCTGGTGGGCCAGGTCGAGGAAGGTGGTCGGCTCGTCGAGCAGCAACGCCTCGGTGTCCTGGGCCAGGGTCATCGCGATCCAGACCCGCTGCCGCTGCCCGCCGGAGAGGGTGTCCACCGCCCGGTCGGCCAACGAGTCGACGTCGGCGAGCACCATCGCCTCGCGGACCGCCGCCTCGTCCTCCGGCGACCACTGCCGCCACCACCGCTGGTACGGCTGCCGGCCCCGGCCGACCAGGTCGGCGACGGTGACCCCCTCGGGAACCAGCGGACTCTGCGGCAGTACGCCGAGCCGGCGGGCCACCGCCCGGGTCGGCAGGTCCCGGATCGCCGCACCGTCCAGCAGCACCGTTCCCCGACGTGGGGTGAGCAGCCGGGCCATGGTCCGCAGCAGGGTCGACTTGCCGCAGGCGTTCGGCCCGACGATGACGGTGAACGCGTCGGCGGGCAGGTCCACGTCGAGCCCGTCGATGACGGTCCGGTCGTCGTAGCCGACGGCGAGATCGCGGGTGGAGAGCATCAGGAGACCTTCCGTCGACCGCGGAGCAGCAGGTAGATCAGGTAGGGCCCGCCGAACGCGGCGGTCAGCACCCCGGCGGGCAGCTGGGTGGGGGCGAAGAGCCGCCGGCCGGCCAGGTCGGCGAGGACCACCAGGACCGCGCCGACCAGCGCGGCGCAGAGCAGCGGCGGCCGTTCGGCCCGGACCAGCCGGCGGGCCACCTGCGGGGCGACCAGGGCGACGAAGTCCACCGCGCCGACCTGGGCGGTGACCATCGCGGCGGCGAGGACGCCGGTGGTGGCCAGTCCCACCCGGCGGGCCACCGGACGCAGTCCGACGCCCCGGGCGGTGTCGTCGTCGAGCGCGCTGCCGTTCAGTGCCCAGCCGGCCCAGAGCAGCACCGGGAGCAGCACCAGCAGGGTCAGCCCGAGGTACCCCGCCTCCCGCCAGCCCTTGCCGGCCAGGGTGCCGACCAGCCAGAGCTGGGCCCGGATGCCGTCGACCGGGTCCGCGGAGAGCATCACCACCTCGGTCAGCGCCCGCAGCGCCACCGCGACCGCCACCCCGGCGAGCACGAACCGGTGCGCGGCCAGCCCGTGCCGCAGCCCCAGCAGCAGCACCACGACCGCGGCCGCCAGCCCGCCGGCGAGCGCGGCCGGGGCGATCAGCGACGCGGCGGCCCCACCGGTCAGCGCGACGGTGGCGGCCAGACCGGCGCCCTGGGTGATCCCGACGACGTCCGGGCTGGCCAGCGGGTTGCGGGCGACGGTCTGGATCAGGGTGCCGGCGATGCCGAAGACCGCGCCGACCGCCGCCGCCAGCACCAGCCGGGGCAACCGCAGATCGAGGACGACCAGGTCGTACGGGGTGCCGGCGCCGGTGAGCGAGCGGAGTACGTCGCCCGGGGCGACGTACGGGGTGCCGAGCGAGAGACTGAGCACCCCGACGGCGGCGAGCAGCAGGGCCAGGATCCCGCCGACCACGATCGGCCGGTGCCGGACGACCAGCCGGACCGGGCCCAGCCGGACCAGCGTCCGCCCCACGGGTAGCACGGTCATGCCGTCTCCTCGCTGCGCTCGGCGTCGTCATGACCTGGGTGACTGTGTTGGCTGATGACCTCGCTTCGCTCGGTCATGCGGTCACGACCTTGGCGCGGCGGACCAGGACGACCAGCAGTGGCGCGCCGAGCAGCGCGGTGACGATCCCGGCCGGCACCTCCCCCGGCGGCACCACCAGCCGGCCGACGATGTCGGCGGCGAGCAGCAGGATCGGCCCGAGCAGCGCGGCGACCGCGAGGGTCCACCGGTGGTCGGCGCCGACCATGGCCCGGGCCAGGTGCGGTACGGCGAGGCCGATGAACGCGATCGGCCCGGCGGCCGCGACGGCCGCGCCGATCAGCAGGACCGCACCGACCCCGCCGGCGAGCCGGACCAGCCCCACGCGGTGACCGAGTCCCCTGGCCACGTCGTCGCCGAGGGCGAGCGCGTCGAGGCCCCGGGCGGCGAACGCGGCGAGCAGCACGCCGACCAGGACAAACGGTGCGACCTGGGCGGCGACCGCAGCGTCGCGTCCGGTCAGCCCGCCGACCACCCAGAACCGGTAGTCCTCGAAGGTCCGGGCGTCGACGGTGAGCAGGGCGATCACCATCGCGCCGAGGCTGGCGTCGAGCGCGACCCCGACCAGGGCCAGGGTCACCGGGCTGGCGCCCTCCCGGGCCCGGTTCGCGATGCCGAAGACGAGCAGGCCGGCGAGGAGGGCTCCGACGACCCCGAACCAGACGTACCCGGCGAGGGTGCCGACGCCGAAGACCGAGATCGCGACGACCACGCCCAGCGAGGCGCCGGCGCTGACCCCGAGGATCCGCGGCTCGGCGAGCGGGTTGCGGGTCAACGCCTGCAGCAGCACCCCGGCGAGGGCGAGCGCGGGTCCGACGGTGAGGCCGAGCAGCGTACGCGGCACCCGCAGTTCCCGGACGATGATGCTGGCCTCGCCGCCGTCCGGCGCGACCAGGGCGTGCCACACCTGACCGGGGCTGAGCGGTCGGCTGCCGAGCGCGAGGCTCGCCAGCACCACCACCAGCAGCAGCACGGCCGCGGCGGCGGTGACCGCGACACGGCGGCCACCCCTGCGGCCGGACCGGGTCCCGGGCTCGGTGGCCCGGTCCGCAACGATCGTCACGACGTTTCCTCGTACCCCTCGAATTAGGTTCGGCTAACCTTACGATCTCCGGGTCGCCGGACCTATCCGGGATGACCCATCTCACCGCGACACCCCGCGACGACCACCGCAAACGCGGTACGTCCGGCGGTCGTACCCGGCCGATCGGCTCACCGACGCCGGAACCGTTTGTCGACGTTCCGTCGTCGCCGGCACCTACCGTCCCAATCGTGTCTTGGGTACGGTTACCGCTGCTGTCGTGATCCGCGGAGGGAGCCGTTCGATGTCGGAGCCGGACGTGCCCGAGTCCGTGGTGGTTCAGGTCGTCGACGTCGAACAGGGCCGGGAGATCTCCTGGGGCAGCGGTGTCGTGGAGAAACTGCGCGACCGGGTCGGCGACATCCAGAACGCGATCGTCGCCGCCGCCCGGGCGATCGACCTGAACCCCGACCGGCTGCCGTCCCGGCAGAACTGGCAGGTCGACGAGATCTCCGCGACGTTCGGCGTCACGCTCACCACCGAGGCCGGCGTGATCCTGTCCCGGGCCGGCACCGAGGCCACCTTCGAGGTCACCGTCACGCTGCGCCGGAAATGATCGACGGACGGATCGTCACCACCGGCGGCAAGGACCTGGGCAGCGGATTCTGTCTGACTGACCGGATCGTCGCCACCGCGGCGCACGTCGTCCGGGACCGGGCCGCCACGGACCTGGCGTTCGTCACCTCCTCCGGGATCCGGGTGCCGGTCGAGGCGGTCGACTCCGACCCGACAATCGACTGTGCGCTGCTGCGGGTCGCCGAGTCGCTGGCCGTGGTGCCGCCGCTCGCCCACGCCACCCTGAGCGCGCAGTGGCGGGTCACCGCCCGACCACAGGGGGCCGCGGTCCAGCTCACCGGCGCGGTCTCGGCAACGGACCACCTGGTGGTCAACGCCGGCGGCCACGAGATGACGGTGCTGCAGCTGCGGGTCGTCGAGGAACTACGGGACTACGGCGGCTACTCCGGAAGCGCGGTCACCGTCGACAACGCGGTCGTCGGGCTGCTCGTGGAGCAGGTGCCGGAGCGGGCCAGCTACTCCGGGATGCGCCGGCTGGCCGCGAACGTGCTGTACGCCGTACCGGTGGACCGGATGGTGGCCCGGTTCCGGCTCGGACTGCGCATCGCCCGGCCGGCCCCGGTCTCGCCCGTCCAGCAGCTGCTCGACACCGCCTACTTCGACCTGGACCGGTTGAAGACGGCGATCCTGGAGGCGAAGTCGGCCGCCGACGGTCGGCTGCTCGCCTTCGGCGTCGACTGCGACGAGATGCTGGTCGTGGCGAACCTCTGCGCCTGGCTGCCGCCGTACGTCGGGGAGATCGCCCAGAAGGGGGTACTGACCCTGCGGCCGGAGACGTTCTCCCTCGACACCACCGTCAACTACGTCACCCGCTACCGGTCCGACCTGGACCGGGTGAACGTGGTCTGCCCGGTGCTGGTGGACGGGGTGCCCGGCCACCTGGTCGCCGAGTTCTGGGCGCGGGTCCGGGACGCGTACCGACGGACGCCCCACTGGCTGGTGCTGTTCCTCGTCGGCACCCCGGCCGGCGGCTACCCGGACACCGTCACCGTGCTGCCCCGGCCCGCCTTCGGAGCCCGGGACGTGGCCACCTGGGCGTCCCACGTCACCGCGTTCCGCCGCTGGCCGTCGTCACTGGCCGAGGCGTGGAGCCGGGCGATCTGCGCCCAGGCCACCGTGGACGACGCCCTCGACACCCGGATCACGTACGAGGTCCTGGAGCACTTCATCGAACGGGTCCGCCGGGAACCGGCGCAGCTGCGCGACTACCTCGAGGAGCTGGAGGCGGAAGGATGCTGACCCGACACACCGTCGACACGTCGGTGCGGTTCGACCGGCTGGCCGAGCTACCGGAGCGGCGTGCCGTCGAGGCCGTCGACGTCGAGCCGCTGCCGGCGGGCGATCCGCCGACCGTGCTGGTGCCGCGGGAGCCCTACCTGGCCGGCGCCGACGTCGAGGAGGCGGTCAACCTCGCGATCGCGCTGGGCCGGCCACTGCTGCTGCAGGGTGACCCGGGCGTCGGCAAGACCCGGCTGGCGTACGCGGTCGCGTACGCCCTCGGGCTGCCGTTGGAGCAGGCGTACGTCAAGTCGACCAGCCGGGCCCAGGACCTGCTCTACAGCTACGACGCGGTCCGGCGGCTGTACGACGCGCAGACCGGTCGACGGCTGCGCGGCAACCCCGCCGACGACGTCAACCGGTACGTCCGGCTCGGACCGCTCGGCCGGGCCATCGCCCGGGCCGGGTACGGGCGCCGCTCTGTCCTACTGCTCGACGAGATCGACAAGGCGGACATCGACTTCCCGAACGACCTGCTCCGCGAACTCGACCAGTTGCGGTTCGACGTGGCCGAGGTGCCGGGGCTGCGGTACGCGGTACCGCCGGACCGGCCCGACCTGCGGCCGATCGTCTTCGTCACCAACAACGAGGAGAAGGCGCTGCCCGCCGCGTTCCTGCGCCGGTGTGTCTTCCACTACCTGGAGTTCCCCAGCTCGGTCGAGGAACTCGACCGCATCCTGGCGGCGCACGGGATCGCCCAGGGCGCGCTGCGTACCGAGGCCCTGCGGACGCTGCTCCGGCTGCGGGAACTCGACCTGACAAAAAAGCCCGGCCTGAGCGAGCTGCTGGACTGGGTCGGCTACCTGCAGGCGGTCGGCGCCCCCGCCGAGTCCGTCGGACGGCTGCCGTACCCGGGCGCCCTGGTCAAGCACCACGGCGACCGGGCCCGGGTGGCGGACTGGTTGAACCCACGGTGACGGCGCCGGACGGCGGCGGGCCGGGCCGCGATGACGGCCCAGCGGCGCCGCGTTGGGTGCCCGAGCTGCTCGGCCAGCTCCGTCGGCGTGGACTTCCACTCGGGGTCGACGACGCGCTCGCGCTGCGGCAGGCGCTCGCCGCCGGATTCGGCTGGTCGTCGACGTCCGCGCTGCTGCGGCTCTGCGTCGCGCTCTGGGCGAAGTCGGCCGCGGAGGAGACCCAGATCCGGGCGGCGTTCGCCCGGCTCGACCTTCCGGAGTGGACCGTCGATTCCGCTCCGGACCGCACGGTCGCCCCCGTCGTCCCAGATCCGGCGGAGCCGCCGACCACCCTGGCCGATCCGCCGGATCCGACGCCGGAACGGTCGCCGGAATCTCCGGCCCCGCCGCCCCGGCTCACCCCGCAGCCGCCGGGCCTCTCGCTGCCTCCGCTGCACACCGGCCGGTACGACCGGTCGCTGGTACTCGCCCCGCACTACCCGGTCACCGGGCGCCAGGTAGCCCAGGTCTGGCGTGGGCTGCGCCGCCCCACCCGGTACGGCCCGGCGGTCGAACTCGACGTACCGGCGACCCTGGACCGCTTCGCCGGCACCGGCCTGCCCACCCCGCCGGTACTGATCCCTCGACGGCGTAACTCCACCCGACTGCTGCTGCTGATCGACCGGCAGGGGTCGATGACCCCGTTCCACGACTACGTCGACCACGTACGGCGGTCGATCGCGGACGCCGGACGGCTCGATTCGCTGCTCGTCGGCTACTTCCACAACACCGCCGGCCGCAGCCCGGACCAGCACCTGCTCACCGAACTGCCGGACCCGTTCGCCCCGGCCATCGACCCGGTGCTGCGGCTCGTCCCGCCACTGCCCGAGGGCCGGGTGTACGACGATCCGGACCTGACCCGCCCCCGGCAGCTGACCGAGCTGCGCGACGCGGCGGGGCGCAACGCCGACGCGGTGGTGGTCGGCGACGCCGGGGCGGCCCGGGGCGGGTTCAGCAGTGGTCGACTGCTGGACACGGTGGTGTTTGTCAAGGCGCTGCTGACCACGGTCCGTACCGTCGTCTGGCTCAACCCGGTGCCGCCGGCGCGCTGGCGACGGACCACGGCGGAACAGGTCGCCCGGCACGTGCCGATGTTCCCACTGACCCGCGACGGCATGTACCGGGCGGTCGACGTGCTGCGCGGCCGCCCCGCGACCCTGGAACGGGCGTTGTGACCGACTGGACCCGTGGCTCACCGGTGGCCGACCGGCTGGCAGCGGCCCGGCGGCACCTGCCGCCCGGCTCCCTGGAACTCGCCTGTCACGCGGCGGTACCGGTCGCCGTGGACGCCGGATTCCTCAACCTGCTACGGGTCAACTTCTTCCTCGACCCGCCGATCGTGCTGCCGTACGAGGCCGAGGCCGCGCTCCTGCTCTCGCCGCTGTGTCGGGAACTGGGCGAGGGTCTCTACGAGGTCGATCCGCTGCTGCGTCCCGCGCTGCTGGCCAGCCTGGTGGCCCGGTTCGGCCCCGACCGGGTGGCCCGGGTCGCGTTGCTGCTGGAGCGGTACTCCGAGCAGACCCCGGCCTGGCAGGCACTGCCCGAACTGGACCACGCCCAGCGGCTGACCGCGCTCAGCCACCTCGCCCCGGGCGCGGCGGCCGACTGGCTCGACCGGGCCCGGGCGGTCGTCGGCGGCGGGCCGAACCCGCTGACCCGGGAGTGGTTCGTGGCGATGCAGGCCCGGTTGCGCGACCAGTCGACGGCGGAGGACAGCCTCGGCAGCTGGCAACGGACCGCGCTCGCCGAACTGGCCGACCGCCCCGACGACGTCGCCGTGGTCCGCCGGCTCGGCGAACTCGCCCTGCTGCCGGGCAGCGATCTGGCGGCGATCGCGAAGGCCCTGGTCCGGTCGGCGCGGAGCACGGGCCCCGCCGCCGACACGGCGCGGGCGGTCCTCGACTCCCTGGTCCACCTGGTCGAGCCGCCGGCCCCGGACGACGATCCCGCCACCGTCGACGAGGCCCGGGCCGTCGTCTCGCTGACCGCCCTGTTCGGTCTGCGCCACCCCGACGACTTCGACCCACGCGAATACTGGGCATCCAGCTCTTACCGCAACCAACTGCTCAAGGTGCCGATCGGCGTCGGTGACGACGGCCGCCCCGTGGACCTCGACCTGAAGGAGGCCGCGCAGCTCGGGATGGGGCCGCACGGGCTCTGTGTCGGTGCCACCGGCTCCGGCAAGTCCGAGCTGCTGCGCACCGTGGTGCTCAGTCTCGCGATGGCCCACCCGCCCGAACTGCTGACCTTTCTGCTGGTCGATTACCGGGGCGGCGCCACCTTCGCCGGACTGGACGGCCTGCCGCACACCGCTGCGGTGATCTCGAACCTCGACGACGAGAACGGCCTGGTCGACCGGCTTCAGCACGCACTCCAGGGCGAGCTGCGACGGCGTCAGGACCTGCTCCGGGATGCCGGCCAGTGGGCGAGCATCTCCGAGTACAACGCCGTCCGGTACTCCGACCAGTCGCCGCTTCCGCACCTGGTGGTGGTGATCGACGAGTTCACCGAACTGGTCACCGCCGAGCCGTCCTTCCTGGAGCTGCTCGTCCGGATCGGCCGGCTCGGCCGGGCGCTCGGCGTCCACCTGCTGCTCGCCTCCCAGCGGCTCCAGGAGGGCCGGCTGCACGGCCTGGAGGCGTACCTGTCGTACCGGCTGGGGCTGCGCACCTTCAGCGAGGAGGAGAGCCGGGCGGTGCTCGGGGTGCCGGACGCCTACCACCTGCCGCGGTTGCCCGGCTTCGGGTATCTGAAGGTCGACACCACGGTCTTCCAGCGCTTCCGCGCAGCCTACGTTTCCGGCCCGTACCGGCCGGGGTGGTTGTCCCGGCCCGGCTGGGACGGTGCCCTGGCGGAACAGCCGGGGCCGGAGCAGAGTCGGATGTCGCTGCTCGACATGCTGGTGTCCCGGATGCGCGGACTCGGTGGGGCGTACCAGATCTGGCTGCCGCCGCTGCCCCGGGCGCTGCCGTTGGGCGTGGTGCTCGGGCCGATGGGGGTCGAGCCCGGGCGTGGCCTCACCGTCGCCGAGCCCGAACGGCGCGGCCTGCTGCGGGTGCCGGTCGGACTGCTGGACGACCCCGAGGGGCACCGCCAGGGTCCGTTTGTCGTGGATCTCGCGGCGGACGACGGGCACCTCGCCGTGCTTGGCGGTCCCGGTACCGGCAAGGTCCGGTTGCTGCGAACGTTGCTCATCGGGGCGGCGCTGACCCACACCCCAGGGGAGCTCGCCTTCTACTGCGTCGACCTCGGCAGCCGCAACGCGCTGCAGGTCCTGGCCGGGCTGCCGCACGTCGGTGCGGTGGCCGGACGCTCCGAGCCGGACCGGGTACGCCGGGTGGTGCGGTACGTCAGCACGCTGCTGGAGCGACGGCGACGTCTCCTCGCGGACAAGGGCGTCACCTCGGTCGACGAGCTGCGCCGGCGGCACCGGGAGGGCATGCTGCCCGACCTGCCGGCCGCCGACATCGTCCTGGTCGTCTACGACTATCCGACCCTGAGCAGGGACTACGAGGACCTCACCGACGTGGTGCAGGAGGTCGCCGCCGAGGGGTCGGGCTACGGCGTACACGTGGTGGTGACCGCCGGACGCTGGGCGGAGCTGCGGTCGAGGCTGCGGGCGGTGGTCAACTCGGCAATTGAGTTCCGGCTCGGTGATCCGGCCGAGTCGACGATCGACCGGCGGGCGAACGCGAACCTGCCGTACGACATCCCAGGCCGTGCTCTGGTCGACGAGGGCTTGACCGCGCAGGTCGCGCTTCCCCAGCTCCACGACAGCGGCGACATCCACACCTCGGAACGCGGCCTGGCGCAGCTGGTCGACCAGGTGGCCACGGCCTGGCCCGGTCCACGGGTACCGGTCGTCCGGATGCTGCCCACGATGGTCGACTACGCGGAACTGGCGACTTCCGCCCCCACCGGTGGCCGGATCCGGCTCGGGTTGGAGGAGACCGACCTCGACCCGGTGCTGCTCGACCTGTTCGGCGCCGACCAGCACCTGCTGGCCTTCGGCGAGCAGGGCAGCGGCAAGACGTCGCTGCTGCGGCTCCTGGTCCGGGACCTGACCGCGCAGTACCACCACAAGCAGGTGCGCTTCGCGGTGGTCGACCCGCGCCGCTCGCTGCGCGACGTGGTGCCGGAGCCCTACCTCCTGGACTACGCCGGTACCGCCGGCAGTGCCGAGAGCCTGATGCGGAGCATCGCCGGCGCGATGGAGAACCGGCTACCGTCCAAGGACGTCACCGCCGAACAGTTGCGCGACCGCTCCTGGTGGCAGGGACCGGAACTCGTCGTGCTCTGCGACGACTACGACGCGCTCGGCAGCATCGTGTCGTCGCCGCTCAGCCCGCTGCGGGAACTCCTGCCGCACTCCCACGACCTCGGCCTGCACCTGGTGGTGGCCCGGCACAGCGGCGGCGCCGGCCGGGCGGTCTACGAACCGGTGCCGAACCGGATGCGGGAACTCGGCTGCGCCGGCCTGCTCCTCTCCGGTGACCGGGAGGAGGGCGCGATCTGGCCCGGGGCCCGCTTCTCCCGGCAACCGCCCGGTCGGGGGCGGCTGGTCCGGCGGACCCAGCCACCCACGCTGGTCCAGGTCGCCTACGCCGGGTGACCCCGCCGGCCGTACGGTCGACGGGGTCACCCGGGTTGCCGCGCCGAATGCCGGTGGCGGCTACTTCCGGGCGAGGGTACGGGCGTCGGCCGCGATGACCCGGGCCACCTCGGCCGGGATCTGCTTCCCGGCCTCCCGGTCGGCGTACGTCGCCAGCTCGGCGTACCTGCCGTCGCCGAGCTTCTTCGTCATCCAGGCGACCGCCTTCGGGTCGGCGCCCGAGGTGAGCACGAGGTAGCCGAGCCCGGCCTGGCTCGCGGTGACGGTGAAGGTGCCGGTCGTCGAGACGGTGCCGGTCGGGCCGGTCGCGGTGGCGACCAGGGTGTGCGGGCCGGCGCCGAGGGTGGCCAGGTGAAGCCGCTGTCCCACGGTGACCGGAGCGCCGTCCAGGGTGAGGGTGACACTCTCCGCCCCGGTGCTGGCGACCGCGAGCACCGGCGACTGGGCCCGGTCGAGGCGGGCGTCCGGGGCTGGCGAGGTGATGGTGACGGTGGCCGCGGCGGGCTGCGGGCGCTGCAGCAGGGCGGCGTTCCAGCCGGCCAGTTCGGCCGGGCGGTTGGTGATGATGGCGTCCGCGCCGGCCTCCTCGAGCCGCTGCCACTGGCCGGCCGAGTCCATGGTCCAGGCCATCACCGCGACGCCGGCCCGGTGCAGGTCGTCGATCACCGACGGGCGGGCGAGCAGGGCGTCGCCGTTCGGGTTGTACGCGGTCAGCCCCAACTCCTTCGCCAGCGCCACCGGGTCGGCGTCGAGGCTGCTGCGCAGCAGACCGAGCGGCAGCTCCGGAGCCAGTTCGCGGGTGAACCGCAGGGCGTCCACCTCGAAGCTCTGCACGAAGACCCGGTCGGTCATCCGCTCGTCCCGGATCACCTGGACGATCCTCGCCACCTCGTCGCGGGTGTGCCGGCCCTTGATCTCCAGCAGCAGGTTGCCGCCCCGGGTACGCAGGTCGGCCAACTGCTCGGCGAGGGTGGGGATCCGCGCGCCGGTGTACTGCGGGGCGAACCACGACCCGGCGTCGAGGGCCATGAGCTGCGCCGAGGTCAGGTCCCGGATGTTGCCGGTCCCGTCGGTGGTCCGGTCGACGGTGCCGTCGTGCAGGATGAACGGCACGCCGTCCTTACTGGGCTGGACGTCGTTCTCGATCCAGTCGGCGCCGGCCCGGCGGGCGATCTCCTGGGAGACCAGGGTGTTCTCGGGGGCGGCCGACGAGGCGCCCCGGTGGGCGATGACGGTGAACGGGCTGCCCTGCGGACGCAGGTAGCCGTTCGGCGGCAGTTCGGTGACGGTGACGTCGTCGAAGGAGACGGTCGCGCCGTTGACGAAGAGGCCGAGGCCGCCGTCGGTCGACCGCTGCAGGCTGCTGGTGCGCAGCCGTTCGGTCCCGTCGAAGAACCACCGGGCCTGGTTGCCGTGCACCTCGACGGCGACCCTGATGTCCCGCCCGGTGTCCGCCGCGTACGGGGCCGAGCCGGTGTTGGTCACGTTCCAGGCGTTGGCGGTGGTGCGCTGGGCGAACTCCAGGCCGTTGCTGGCGGTGCTGCCGCTGCGCATGGTGGCGATCCACCACGGTGTCGCGCCGTCGGCCGGGACGTCGAGGCCGAGCGCTGCCCAGCGGGTCGCCGCCTGGACGGACTCGAAGCGGACGGTGGCCTCGAACCGGAAGTCGTCGAGGTGCCCGCCGAAGGTCAGCTTGTTGTTGGCGCTGGAGCTGGCCGACGTGCCGTACAGCCGTCCGTTCTCGACCTTCCAGGTGCCGTCGACGACCCGCCAGCCGGTGGGCAGCCGTCCGGCCGAGAAGTCCTCGGCGACCACCACGTCGCTGGGCTCCGCGTCCGCCGGCGGCGCGCTGCCGACGACCAGCGCGGTGGCCGGCACCGCGAGCGCGGCCAGCGCGGCGGCGACCCGGGTCCGGGTGCCGAACCGGCCGGCCAGGCGACCGCGGGTTGCTGGTGCAGGTGTGACAGTCATGCGCCGGACGGTAGAGCAGGCCCGGGACGCCATGATCAACAAAACGTGACCGGGAACCGAACGGGTGCTTTCGGCACGGTCGCGGCGCCCGTGTCGCCCCGGGGCGGGTGCCCGAGCCCGGGGCGACACGGATCACCAGGTCAGGACACGTACCGGGTGAAGTGCAGCGAGAACGACCGCAGGGTCCCCGAGCCGCCGGGGATCGCGTCCGACACGAAGAACGTCCACCTGCCGTCGGCCGGGGACGCCAGCAGCGGGGCGAGCGGCTCGATCGGCCGCCAGCTGCCGGTGAACGGCGCCTGGCTGAAGGTGGCCGAGGTGATTCGGGTGCCCGCATTGTCGTCGAAGACCACCTGGCACAGGTTCTTCCCGGAGCCGCCGATGCCCAGGAAGAGCAGGGCGGTCGCACCGTCCGGCGCGGTGAGGCTGCCGAACAGGTCGTAGACGTAGCCGTGGCTGATCCCGGCGGTCGTCGACTCCGGGTCGGCGGAGCACTCCGTACCGTCGACCGAGAAGGTCATGCCGGCGGCGAACCCGACATCGGAGACGTCGACCGTGGCCGAGACCCCCTCCTGGCTGCCGTCCGGAATCGGCAACGCCGGGCCGTCGTAGCTGAAGGTCCGGGCCGAGTCCGACGGCTGGCCGGTCGCCACCGACGGCCGCCCGGTCGTCGGCGACAGCGCACCGGCGAAGGTGACCTTGGCGTTGAGCATCACCGGTCGACCCACCGGGTAGTCCTTCGCCAGGGTCACGGTGAAGTCCTTCGACTTGCCGGCGCCGGCCGCGATCGCGCCGTACGGGCGGGACGCGGTCACCGTCACCCGGGGGTCGTCGCTGCTCAGCGTGACGCTGACGCCGGTGGCCCTGGCGTCGCCGACGTTGACCGCCGGCAGCGACACCATGGCCCGCTCCCCCGCCTCCAGGTACTGGTCACCGTCGCCCCGGGTCGGGGTGACGGTCGGCTCGCCGGTCCGCACCAGCGGCTGCGGCGTCGCCCCGGTCTGCTTCAGCAGCAGGTCGGCCCGGATGACACCGTGTCCGGAGCGGGCGTCGGGCCCGGCCGGTCCGAGGTCGAGGGCGGTACGGGTCATCGCCGTCCGCAGCTCGGCGTTGGTCAGTCCCGGGTTGCCGGAGAGGACGAGGGCGGCGGCGTGCGGCGCCGCGGTCGCCGCGGAACCGGTGACGAGGACGCCCGCGGCGAGCAGGGTCACCGCCCGCCGTACGCGACGCCAACCAGAAAAGTTCATCGAGCCTCTTCCACGATGTGCCAAGTGGCCGGGCAGCGCGTACGCCGGGGTGCCGCCGACCCGGCGGCGATCCGCCCCCGGCCGGGCCGGGGATGCCCACGGCGACGCTAAGCCACTTCGATCTTGGTTGTCGAGGCAGGTTCACCGGCAGTTTCCCGGGCCGACCGGTGGCGTTGGTCCTCAGTGGAAGCCGAGCTGCCGTGCCGTGTCCTGGTGCACCGAGACCAGCTCGGCGAGCGGGATCGGCTTACGGGACACCGCCGAGAGGTCCTTGCCCTCCCTGGTCCAGGGCGGCGGCCACGTCCGGCAACCCGTCGTGCCCGCCGCCGAGCACCCGGAGCCAGCCGTGGTCGACCAGCAGCCCGCCACGGTTGGCGACCACCGCGCCGAGCCACGACCTGGTGGTGATCCCCAGCGCGCCCAGGCAGGCCACGGACCGCTCGGGGTCGGCCGCCAGCACCTTGACCGGGTACGGCGCCGCCGCCACCATCGCCAGGATTTCGGTCCATGTCGACTCTTCCACCGGCTCGGCCTTCCAGGGCCGCCGACCGCGCCAGGGTCGCGGCCCGCCGCACGGCCGGCAGCGGGGGGTTTCGGCACCGACCTGGCGCGCGGGATGCCGGGCCCACGGTCAGTGCGGTGCCAGTCCGAGTACGTCGAGCGCACCGGGCAGGTCGGTGGCGGTGACCAGATGGCGGAGGTTTCCCCGCTCACGAAGGTCGACCCGGCAGCCGGTGGCCCAGAAGCGCGTGGTCACCCACTGTCCGGGGTGCTCGGCGCCGAGCCGACGCAGCATCGGTTCCGGGTCGGCGGCCGGTGCCGAGGGCGGCGCCTGCGGCACCCCGATCGGTTGGGTGGGATCGTCCGGCACCGCCTCGGCCAGCACGCTCTCCAGGTAGTCGAGGGCGTAGGCGATCGCCCCGGTCAGGGTGGGCCGATCCGTCGGCGTCACCTCGTCAGCCGTCCACACCGGAGTTCCGGTGTTGATGTCGACGTACCAGGAGACACCCCGGACTCGCAGGGGGTCGCCGGCGTGGTGCCGGTTGTCGCAGACCGAGACGTCGACCGTCAGGCCGAGGCCGAGGACGAGCCGGATCACCTGGGCCAGCGGCGGCACCTCGGGTGGGGCGGCCAGCACGATCAGCCGGCCGCCGGGTCGCCCCCGGCCGACGTGGGCGAGGTGCTGGGTCAGCGGGTCGACGTCGGTGACGTGCAGGGTCACGTACCCGTCGCGCAGGCCCTGGCCGACCGACCAGCCGCCGTCGGCCTCGGTGAGGTCGTCCGGGCGTACGCCGAGGGTTGTGGCGTGGGCGCCGAGCCGGAAGCGCTCGGGTAGCTGGACCACCGGTTTGCCGCCGGGCTGGGTCGCGACCAGCGGCGCGGGCGCGGCGTCGCCGGCCCGCCAGTTGAGGTGTACGACGCGGTGGTCGAGGTCGGTGATGGTGACGACCAGACCCTGGTAGATGCGGTGGCTCTCCAGGCAGGTGTGGCAGGTCGAGACGCCGGCGCGCAGTCCGGTACCGCCGCATCTGGCACAGTCGGGGTCGGCCGCGGGGGCGCCGACGGTGCAGAGGCAGGGCCGCAGTCCGCTCGCCGGGTCGCAGGCCGGGCACGGGGTGTGGCCGATCGGGTCGCCGAGCCAGGCCGGGTCCGGTGGTTCCCAGCCGCGCCGCAACACGTCGGTGCGGCGTCGCAGCAGTTGGCCGGTGTCCCGTTCGACAAGCCGTTCGGTCTGGCCGGCGAGCCGCAGGCTGCTGTACCACCACTGCCCGTCCCGCCAGATCGCGCAGGCGCCGGGCAGCGGTTCGCCGGTACGCAGGTCGGTGCAGTCGGCGATCACCCGGCGTTCGACCTGGTCGAGGTCCCGGGCGGGTGGCGCGGGGTCGGGGGCCGGGGCGCCGGTCGGGAGGAGGTACCGGGCGGGCGCGGCGAGGCCGCGCGCCGAGAGGCCGGAGATCGCGGACGTCACGGTGACGGTGTCGAGGGCCTCGGGCAGGCTGTACGCGGTCCCGCGCCGGTTCGCCGGGACCGCCGCCCCGGGTACGTCGTAGCGGATGTCCCAGAGCAGGTCGTCGCCGTGCAGTCGGCGGGCCTCCAGCACCAGGTCGAGCCGGAGCCGGTCGGCGAGGGCGCGGAGCCGGCCGAGCCGCTGCTCGGGGCTGACCGGCGGCGGCGCGTCATTCCGGCCGAGGAACACCTGCCAGCTCTCGCCGGAGGTCCGGGCGATCGCCGTCGTCTCCAGCGCCAGCCGTTCGTCGTCGGGCAGCTCGGGGCTCCACTCGCGGGGCAGCCACACGTCCGACTCGCCACCGGACCGCCCGTAGCCGTCCGACCAGGTGGCCGCGCCGACGGTCGCGGCCAGCCCGTCGACCAGCGGCTTCAGCGGCAGGTGCCAGCCGCCGTCCGGTGCGGGCCGGGGCGGCACGGTGCCCGGTTCGACGCTGACCGAGGCGACCGCGCCGGTGTCCACGTTGGCCACCGTCAGCACGAGCTGCGCGCGCCGCCGGCCGTGCTGTCCGCATCGCTGGCAGGGGTACGCGACCCGGCCGACGCCGTGACACAGCCGGCAGTCCCGGTACGGCTCTCGGGGCGCCGGTTCCTCGGTGACCAGGACCCGGTCGCCGTATCCGAGGCAGACACAGGCACCGAGGCTGAAGGTCAGCCCGTCGCAGCTCGGGCAGGTGGTGACCACGGCCCGACCGGTCGCCGGCCCGGTCACCGCCGCCCACCCAGAAGCTGTCCGTCGTGAACGGATTGGTGACCGGGTCGGTTACCACAGACATTTTGTGACACGGCACAGCATCCTTTCGCCGAGGATTGTTGATCAGCGCGGCGACTTCGGTCGAGAACTGTGTGGACGGTCGCCTCTTGAGCCATCTTGTAACGTGTAGCAGGAGGGCGGCAACGAATTCCCGCAGCAAGTCGCCCTCGTCTATTGACTTATTTATGTGGAACAGATAGACGTTTCAGCGGAGGCAGCCGGATGTTGCACAATCGAACACGCGGGGAGTGATCAGATGACCGAGGAGATGGGCTCGACCGTGCCCCGCCGGCAGCTCGGCCGCAGCCTCAAGGAGCTACGCACCGAGGCCGGGGTGACCCTGGACGCGGCGGCCGAGGCGCTGGAGTGCAGTCGACAGAAGGTCTGGCGGATCGAGAGTGGACTCGGCGCGGTCCGCTCGCTCGACGTCAAGGCCATGTGCGTGCTCTACGACGTCAACCCGGCCCTGGAAACCGCCCTGATCGGGCTGGCCAGCCAGACCAAGGCCAAGGGCTGGTGGCACGCGTACGGTGACGCCATCCCCGAGTGGTTCGAGCTGTACGTCGGCCTCGAATCCGCCGCCTCGCGACTGCGCTTCTTCTATGACGCGATGGTGCCTGGTCTACTGCAGACCAGCGACTACGCCCGAGCTGTTTACGATCATCGGATTGAGGTGAGCTACGAGGAGCGCGAACGACTGGTTGAGCTTCGGCTGCAACGGCAGTCCCTGCTGACCCGGCGGCTGCCACCCGCGCCCAGGCTCGAGGTTGTCATCCACGAGGCGGCCCTGCTGCGGATCGTCGGCAGCCGCGCGGTCATGGCCGACCAGCTTCGCCACCTGACGGAGGTGGGCACCCTACCCAACATCTCGATCCGGGTACTGCCGCTGTCCGCAGGCCTGCATTACGGCGCGGTCGCCGGCACGTTCGTCATGCTCAACTTCCCAGCCGGCAACCGGAGCACCCCGGAGCCGCCCATCATCTACTGCGAGTCCCTGACCGGCGCACTCTACCTCGATCGACCGAGCGAACTGGCCGCCTACGAAACGGTCTGGGCTGGGCTGAACAGGCTGGCCTTGAGTGAGGGACAATCGAGGCACATGATCGAAAAGATCGTTGGGGAGGTCCATCATGGTTAACCTGGCCGGCGCCCGGTGGCGCACGAGCACCCGCAGCGGCGACAACGGCGGCGAGTGTGTCGAGGTCGCCGACAACCTGACCGACGTCGTCGCCGTCCGCGACAGCAAGGACCAGACCGGACCGGTCCTCGCCTTCTCGCCGTACGCCTGGTCCGCCTTCGTCGCCGGAGTCAAGACCGCCACCCTCACCCGCTGAACGACCCGCTCCAACCGATGCCCCCGGCCTTCGGCCGGGGGCATCCGCCGTTCCCTCCACGCCGCGGCGCAACGCCCAACCCCGCCTTTCCAGCCCGCGCTGTCGACTTCGGGGCTGCGACCAATTGGCCACACCCCATAAGGCCCGGCCATCAACCAGACGTGGCGCCAACTCGGGGGTCAGGCAGTGACGATCAATGAGGTGGTGGAGGAGAGGTCCGTTCATCCGCTGGCCCCGGCGAGCCGGCCGAACAGATCGACCGGGGAAAACGCGACGGCGCCGCCCTCGCGGGCGGCGCCGTCAGAAATTGGACTCGTCGGCGGGTTGCCGTCAGAAGTTGACCGTGACACCGGCCGTCTTGCAGGCGGCGGTGATCTCCGAACCGGCCTTCTCGAAGGCCGGGTTCTCGGCGGCGGTCATCGGGTCGGCGGCCGACGCGGCCTTCGACGCCTCCGCCCCGAACCCCTTGAGGGCGGCGACGACCTTGCTGTCGGCCCCACCGGAGGCGGCCAACGTCTCCAGTTCCTTGCTCAGATCGGTCAGGACCTTCTTGAGCTCGGCCGAGTCCGGCTCGTTGCCGGAGGTGAAGGCGGCGACGAAGGCGTCCATCATCTCCTCGCCGGCCTTTTTCACGGACTCGCAGAGTTCCTTGTCGCCGGTGGCGGCGCCCGCCGGAGCCGACGCCGGAGCCGAGGAGGCGGGCGCGGACGCGGAGGGAGCGGCGGCGGAGGTCGACGGCGTGGAGCCGGCGGTGTTCTCGGGCTCCTCCCCACCACAGGCGGAAAGGGTTATCAGGGAGGCACAGATCAATGCCGTAACGGTGACGCGAAGACGGTTCACGGACCGTGACGTTAGCCGATCCCCGCGACCCTGATCAACTCGATACCCGTCGATGCGACCGCCGCCGAGGTCCGCCCGTCCGTCGGCGGGACACGTGATCCGTCGCCGGGGCACGCCATCCCGAAGCGTCACCGTCGGGCGTGCCGGACCCCGGACACCACGACGGCCACCGCGAGCAGCATCGCACCCGCCCCGGCCACCAGGCCCGGTACCGGGCCGCCCCGGAGCACACCCAGATAGTCCAGCGGCGCCGCGTCGTTCACGACCAGATACCACAGCGGTACGTAGAGGGCCTGGAACAGCCGCTGGGTCCGCCCGACCACGCCGAGTGCGAGGGCCAGCGAGGCGATGAACACGGCACCGGCGACCCAGGCGACCAGGCCCCCGGCGTCGCCGGTCACCAGCATCCGGACCGTCGGACCTGCTCCCACCAGCGCGGCGATCGCGATCCCGGCCGCCCACTCGGCCAGCAGCCGACGGCGTGCCGCCGGGTAGGCGCCCAGCAGCCCCGACGTGTTGTTCTCCACCGGCTGGGTGCCCAGCCGCGACCAGACCAGCACCGGCCAGATGCCGGCCAGCAGCAGCCCCATGGCGGGCGGTGCCGCCAACCCCACGACAACCAGGACCACGGTGCCGAACCACCACCAGCGACCGACACCCTGGACGAGGATCCGCAGTTCACCGGCGAAGAGCCGGACCGCCGGGCTGCCCCGCCGGACCGCGGTCCTCGGCAACCCCGGGTAGGCCACCGTCGGCGCGAACGGCGGCACGGCGTCGGCCGGGGCCGGTGTCCCGGTAGCCCGGGCGGTGTCGAAACGGTGGAACCACAACGCCGGCAGCGCCGCCACCGCGAGGGCGACCAGGACGATGCCGAGTCGTTCCGTCACCAGACCGGCACCCAGGTCCAGGCCCGACCAGTCGAACGTCCGGAGTGGCTGCTCGACGTTCATCAGACCGAGGCCGAATTCGGCGCCGGACACCGCGACGCCCCGGGCCGCCAGGTCGGCGCGTGCCGAGTCCGCGATGTACCCCATCCCGAGGCCGCCGAGCAGGGCACCGGACGCCTGACTGACGATCGCCAGCACCATCCAGACGAAAAACCAGGTGACGTTGCCGAGCCCGCCGGACAGCGGTCGTACCGCGTCGAAGAGCAGTGCGGCCGCCGCGGTGAGCGCCAACACCGGCAGGGTGATGAGCACAAACGGCGCCAGCAGGTCGACCGGGTCCACCGTCCGGGACTCCCCGCGCGCCAACTGCATCACCAGGGCGGTCACAGCGAGCACTCCGGTCATCGAGGCGAACACCAGCAGGTTGCTGGTGAACTTGCCCAGCAGGTAGGCGACCCGACTGACCGGGGTGGCGGCCAGCACCTGGCCGACGCCGGTCCGCTCGTCCCGCCGGATCGTCCCCCGTACGACGTAGAAGCCGCCGAACATGAGCCACACGGCGCCGGCGAGCGCGGTCACCGCACCGACGTAGGCGCTGTCGTAGACACCCCGGTAGCCGGCCAGGTCCAGGATCACCCAACGGGCGTCCGCGGCGGGCGCGGCCAGGTAGCCCAGGCCGACGGCGGCGAGCAGGGTCACCGCGTACGCCGGGCGGCGTACCCGGTCCCGGAAGTCCGCGAGCGCCAGCCCGGCGATCACCGCGACCCGCCCGTGGTCTGCGGCACGGGCGCGCCGGCGGCCCGGATCACCGCGAGGTACGCGTCCTCGAGGTCCGGCGGGACCGGCCGGGCGGCCGGCGCGGGTGGCACCGGCGCCAGCAGCCGCACCCGTACGCCGGTGGCGCCGCGCACGATCCGGCTGACCGTGTGCCGTTCCTGGAGCCGGCCCGTCTCCGCCGGGTCGACGGTCAGCTCCCAGACCTGGCCGTCCACGTCCCGGAGCAGCTCCTCCGGGGTGCCCCGACGAAGCAGGCGGCCACCGGCGACGATCGCGATGTCGCTCGCCACCGACTCCACGTCGGAGACGATGTGGGTGGAGAGCAGCACGACCCGGTCGGCCGCCAGGTCGCTGAGCAGGTTACGGAACCGGACCCGTTCCTCCGGGTCGAGGCCGGCGGTCGGCTCGTCGACGATCAGCACCTCCGGGTCGCCGAGCAGCGCCTGGGCGATGCCGACCCGGCGGAGCATGCCGCCGGAGTACTTCCCGAGCGGTCGTCTGCCGGCCGAGGTCAGGTTGACCAGCTCCAGCAGTTCGCCGATCCGGCCCCGGGCGGATCGCGCCGACAGGCCCTTGGCCGCCGCCAGGTAGGAGAGGAACTCGGGTGCGGTCAGGTTGGGGTAGACCCCGAAGTCCTGCGGCAGGTAGCCGAGGACCCCACGGAGCGCGTCGGGTCGGGCGACCACGTCGGTGCCCGCGTACCGGACGTGTCCCCGGGTCGGCCGGGTGACCGTGGCGGCGATCCGCATCAGGGACGACTTGCCGGCGCCGTTGGGGCCGAGCAGTCCCAGCAGGCCGGGACCGAGCCGCAGGGTCAGTCCGTCCACGGCGACCTTGCCGCCCCGGTACACCTTGCGGATGTCGAGGAGTTCGAGCGTGGGTCTCGTATTCACCGTCGCAGCACACCACCGGGGCCCGGTGCCGGGCACTACGACTGGGCCCCGACTTCGAGGTATGGCTAGGCATACCCGCTCGACCGGCACACCCGGCTACCGTGAGGGGCGTGCCCGGCCCACCTCCGCAGACGCCGTTGGCGGCGCTCGCCCAGCGTCGCTTCCTGCTCTCCGGCTGGCCGTGGCGTTCCGCCGGATATGTCCTGAGCACCGCGCCGGTCGCGCTCGCCGCCGGGGTGCCGCTCGGCCTGCTCGCCCTGCCCTGGCTCGTCGTCCTGGCGGCGCTGGCCGACGGCGACCGGCCGTTCGGCGCGCTCGCCGCCCTGCTGGTCCTCGCGCCGCTGCTCGTCCTGGTCTTCGGCCCGGCGGTGGCGCTGCCGCTGGCCGCCCTGGAACGGTGGCGGCTGCGTCTGGTCGACACCCGGCCGCTGCGGTCCGGGCACCGCCGGCCGCCCGCCCCCGGGCTGTGGCCGTGGCTACGGACCCGCTACACCGACGCGGCGACCTGGCGCGACCTCGGCTACGCGGCGCTGCTGGTGACCGTCGTGCCGGTACTCCACCTGGTGGCGCTCACCGGCGTGCTGCTGATCGGCGTCATGGCCACCAGCCCGCTGCTGGTCGCCGACGGCACGGTGTCGCTGGGCGTCAACCAGGCGTCCACGGTGGCCGAGGCGGTGCCGTACGCGGTGGCGGGCGTGCTGCTGCTGCCGGCCGTGCCGTACCTGCTGGCCGCGGCGGCCGGTGTGCACGGCGCGCTGGCCCGGGCCCTGCTCGACGACAGCACCGGTGACCTGCTCCGCGCCGAACTGGTGGAGGTCGCCCGGTCCCGGGCCCGGCTGGTCGACGCGTTCGAGGCCGAACGCCGGCGCATCGAACGCGACCTGCACGACGGGGCCCAGCAGCGCCTGGTCAACCTGACCATCCAGCTCGGGCTGGCCCGGCTGGACCTGCCGGCCGGCACCCCGGCGGCGACCGCCCTGGCCCGGGCGCACGAACAGGCCAAGCAGATCATGGCCGAGTTGCGCGAGCTGATCCACGGCATCCGCCCGCAACTGCTGACCGACCGGGGGCTGCCGGCCGCGCTCGACGAGCTCGCCGACCGCGCCCCGGTCCCGGTCACCGTCCGCACCGACCTGCCGGACCGGCCGCCGGGACATCTGGAGGACATCGCGTACTTCGTGGTCGCCGAGGCGCTCGCCAACGTCGCCAAACACAGTACGGCGACCCGCGCCACCGTGGACGTACACGAACGGGCCGGCGTGCTCGCCGTGGAGGTGACCGACGACGGTCGGGGTGGCGCGGACCCGGCACGCGGCACCGGGCTGACCGGCCTCGCGGACCGGATCGCGGTGGTCGACGGCCGGCTGCTGCTGTCCAGTCCGGGCGGCGGCCCGACCGTGCTGCGGGTGGAGCTGCCGTGCCCGTCCGGGTAGTCCTCGCCGAGGACGGCGTGCTGTTGCGGGAAGGGCTCGCCGGGCTACTCGACCGGTTCGGTTTCGCGGTCGTCGCCGCCGTGGGCGACGCCGACGCGCTCGTCGCCGCCGTCGGCGAACACCGACCGGACCTGGTGGTCACCGACATCCGGATGCCACCGGGCTACACCGACGAGGGGCTGCGGGCGGCGGTACGCCTGCGTCGCGACCACCCCGGGCTCGCCGTCGTCGCGCTCAGCCAGTACGTGGCCCGTAGTTACGCCGCCGACCTGCTCAACTCCGACGGCGGCCGGCGGGTCGGCTACCTGCTGAAGGACCGGATCGCCGACATCGAGGACTTCGTCGAGGCGCTGCGCCATATCGTCGCCGGCGGCACCGTCATCGACCCGCACGTGGTACGCCAACTGCTGCACCGCCGCCGTGACCCGCTGGCCCAACTCTCCGCCCGCGAACTCCAGGTGCTCGGGCTGATCGCGGAGGGCCACTCCAACGCCGCGATCGCCCGCAGGTTGGTCGTCTCGGAGGCCGCGATCGGCAAACACGTCGGCAACATCCTCGCCAAGCTCGACCTCCCGCCGACCGACGACACGAACCGTCGGGTCCTCGCCGTGCTGGCGTACCTGCGCCGCACCGAACCGTGACCAACCGGCCGTCAGCTGGCCGGGCCGCCGGGCCTCGGCTCACCGGGCAGCGGCTCCGCGGGCAGTTGTTCGCTGGTGAGGGGCCCGGCGGGCGGCGCCTCGCCCGCCAGCGGTTCGCGGGGCAGTGGCGTTGTCGGCGGCACGGCGGCCGGCGGGCCCGGCCGGGAGGCCGAGACGATCAACGTGACAAGACCGCCCAGCACGCTGAGGACCAGCGCCATCCCGGCCACCAGCACGTCGACCAGGGCCGCCGTCCGCCAGCTCAGGCTCATGGTCAGCGCGCCGCTCACTGCGGGTCCGACCAGGAGGGCGGCGCCGCACGCGAGGCCGAGCACCAGCCGGGCCGGGGACCGCCCACGGCCCATCTGACCGGAGAGCGCGAGGGTGACACCGACCACGGTGCCGGCGCCCAGCCCGAGCAGCAGCCGCCCCACCGCCGCCCCCACCGACGACGGCGCGAGACCGACCACCAGGCTCCCGAGGAGCATGAGCACCAGCGCCGGCGCCGCGGTGGCGGTGGGCCACCGCCGGCCGAGCAGGTGACCGGGCACGACCAGGGCCGCCGTTGCCAGCACGTACGGTACGACGAAGGTCAGTACGAAGGCGGCGGTGGTCAGTCCGAGGTCACGTCGGTACGCGTCGCCCAGCGGCCCGACGGGCACGGTGAGCAGCCCTGCGGCGAGCAGTGCGCCGAGCGCCGGGCCGGGAAGCGACCAGATCGGACGAACCACCGGTGGTCGGTCCGGCACGGGATGTCCAGGCGAAATCACCCGGCGAGTGTATGCACCAGCCCTCCGCCAGCCAAGAGGATCGTCGTGGCGCCGGGGCAGTCGGATCCGGACAGCGCGGACCCGGCGCTCCAGCTCGGCCGCCCAACCGGACGAAACCGGCGGAGCCGGACCGGGCGACGGGATCAGGCCGCCGACAACTGGACGACGAACCGGCAGCCGTCGGCGGTGTTCTGCACGTCGACCCGACCGCCGTGCGCCTCGACCAAGCCGTGCACGATGGCCAGGCCGAGACCGCCCGAAGCGCCGGCGCCACCGTTGGCCTGTCGCGGCGTACGCGCCGGCTCGCCCCGGAACGCCACCTCGAAGAGTCGGGGCAGGTCGGCGTCGGGGATCCCGCCACAGGTGTCGGAGACGGCGAGCCAGGCCCGGTCGTGCTCCCGACCCGCCTCGATCCGGACCGTACCGTCCTCCGGGGTGTACCGGACCGCGTTCAGCAGCAGATTCGCGACCACCCGGGCCAACTCCGGCTCGCTGGCCGCCACCGTCGGCCAGCCCGACTCGGCGGCCACCAGCCGGATCCGCCGTACGGCAGCCAGCGGCGCGGTGCTGGCCAGGGCGTCCGAGACGATCTCCCCGAGCGGGACCGCGGTCAACGAGAGCTGGAGCGCCCCGGCGTTGATCCGGGAGAGCTCGAACAGGTCGTCGACGAGCCGCGCCATCCGATCCGTCTCGGTCCGGATCCGCCGGTGGTACTCACCGACCGTCTCCGGCGTGTCGACGATCCCGTCCTCCAGCGCCTCCGCCATCGCCCGCAGTCCGGCCAGCGGCGTCCGCAGGTCGTGGGAGACCCAGGCGACAAGATCCCGGCGGCCCTTCTCCAGCCGCCGTTCCCGCTCCCGGGCCTGGTCCGCCCAGACCGCCGCGGTGGCCAGTCGCCGCCCGAACCACCACCCGATCGCGAGGCTGACGGTCGCGGCCGCCGCGACGGTGATCAGCACGACCTCCAGGTCGTGCGGGGAGAGGAACATCGCCTCGGCGACCGTGCCCACCCCGACGGCGACCGCGACCACGGTCACCGTGAGCAGTACGCAGAGGTGCACCGTGATCGAGCTGTGCCGGAGCAGTCGCAACAGCAGCGCGCCGACCAGGCCCACCACGAGGGCGGCACCGAGGGCGAGGGCGAAGATCAGCGCCAGGTCACGCATCGGTCGGCTCGTACCGGTACCCGACGCCCCAGGCGGTCACGATCCGCCGTGGGGCGGCCGGATCCGCCTCGATCTTCTCCCGAAGCCGCCGTACGTGCACCGTCACCGTGGACTGGTCGCCGAAGCTCCAGCCCCAGACCCGGTCCAGCAGCTCGGCCCGGCTGAACACCCGGGAGGGATGCCGCATCAGGTAGGTGAGCAGGTCGAACTCCCTGAGCGTCAGGGCCAGCTCCACTCCGTCCAGGTGTGCCGTCCGGGGGCCGGTCCGCACCACCAGACCGCCGTCGCGCAGCACCTCCGGCTGGTCGGCGGCCCGCGCGCCGGCGGAGCGCCGGAGCACCGAGCCGACCCGCAGCACCAGTTCTCGGGGGGAGAACGGCTTGGTCAGGTAGTCGTCGGCGCCAAGTTGCAGGCCGAGGATCCGGTCGGCCTCGTCACCGAGGGCGGTCAACATGATGATCGGGACCCCGTCCGGTCGGGCCCGCAGCTCACGACAGACCTCCAGGCCGCTCAGGCCGGGCAGCATCAGGTCGAGCACGACGAGGTCGGGAGCCTGCCGGGTGGCGGCCGTCAGTGCAGCGAGCCCGTCCCCGACGTGGCTCACCTGGTAGCCGGCGTGATCCAGGTAACGGCAGACCACGTCGCTGACCGTCCGGTCGTCGTCGACCACGAGTACCCGCTGTCCTGCTCGGCGGGCGGTGACCGCGCCCTCCCCGCCGCCGCTGCTCACAACCATCGGCCCAGCGTAGCCACGCCTCGACGGAGCACCCGACGAGAAGACCTTGCGGAGTCCTTACGGCTGGACGCGCGGGCGGACAGCGATGTCGGGTCGCTCCTACCGTCGGCGCATGCGGATTCTCGTCACCGGCGCCGCCGGGTTCATCGGATCACACGTCGCCGACCTGCTCGCCGACGAGGGACACGAGGTCGTCGCGGTGGACGCGCTGCTGCCCGAGGCACACGGCGGGACCCCGCCGCACTGGGCCGGACGCCATCGGCTGGTCACCGGCGCGGTGCAGGACGTCAACCTGCTCACCGACCTGCTCCGTGGGGTGGACGCGGTCTGTCACCAGGCGGCGATGGTCGGACACGGGCTGGACCCCTCGGACGCGCCCCGGTACGCCGACCACAACGACCTCGGTACGGCGTCGCTGCTGGCCGCGATGCACGCCACCGGGGTACGCCAACTGGTGCTGGCCAGCTCGATGGTGGTCTACGGCGAGGGACGCTACCGCTGCCCCGAGCACGGGGTGGTCCGCCCGGCGGGTCGGCGGACGGCGGACCTGACCGCGGGGCGGTACGAGCCGTCGTGTCCGGTCTGCGGGGCCGATCTGCGGTCGGAGTTGGTGCCCGAGGACGCGCCGCTGGAGCCACGGAGCACGTACGCCGCCACGAAGTTGGCGCAGGAGCACCTGGCGGCGGCGTGGGCCCGGCAGACCGGCGGCAGGGTATGGGCCCTGCGCTACCACAACGTGTACGGGCCGAGGATGCCGCGCGACACCCCGTACGCCGGCGTCGCCTCGATCTTCCGCTCGGCGCTGGCCGCCGGTACGGCGCCACGGGTGTTCGAGGACGGGCGGCAGCGGCGCGACTTCGTACACGTCACCGACGTGGCGCGGGCCAACCTGCTGGCGTTGACCACCACACCGCCGGACGAGGGGCTGGTGCCGGTGAACGTCTGCTCCGGTGAGCCGCACACCGTCGGTGAGCTGGCGGCGGAACTGGCAGCGGCGCTGGGGGGCCCGGCACCGCTGGTGGTCGGCGGCGGACGCGCGGCCGACGTGCGGCACGTCGTCGCCGACCCGGCCCGCGCGGCACGGTTGCTCGGCTTCACCGCGCGTACCGGCTTCGCCGAGGGCGTCGCCGCGTTCGCCACCGCACCGCTGCGGGCCCCGGCTGCGTTCTCAGGAGACCGTCAGTAGGAGGTGGTTGACGGCGAGGGCAGTGGCCGCCTGCACGGCCAGCCACCCTCGCCGTTGACCACCGGGCAGGTGCGCCACGGCGACCAGCAGCCAGACCCCGAACGGAAGCCAGATCCGCTCGACCTCGGCCTTGCTCAGCGCGGAGAGGTCCGCCACGACCACCACCACCGCCGCCGCGAGTGGCAGCGCCACCGCCGGTCGGGCGAGCGCTTCCCGCCAGGCCGACATCCGCCGTCGCGGCCCGCCCGGCGGTGTTGTCGGTCGCGGCCCGGCCGACGGCGGCACAGCGGACGCCGGAACGGTGGACGCTGGAACGGTGGACGCTGGAACGGTGGACGCCGGTGTTGGCGGCGACGGGACGGCGGCGCTCCGGCGGGGCAGCGCGGCGCGCACCGTCCGGCGCAGCGCCGGACCGAGCACGGGTCCGGCCGAGAGCAGCAGGGCCGCCAGGTTCGCCCAGACCCAGTAGCCGTACGGCCGCTCGGCCGCCCACCCCTGGTAGTAGCGGCGGACAACCAGGTGGTAACCGTCGAGCCACCAGAAACCGGCGAGGGTGAAGGCCGCCACGACCACCGCGACCGCCGCACCGGCGACCACCAGCACCCCGGTCCGGTCCCGCCCGCGCAGCACGACCACGGTCAGCGCCAGCACGCCGACCAGCACGAACCCGTACGACAGGTGGAGCGCGAAACCCAGCAGCAGTCCGCCGGCCGCGGCACCCCACCGACCGCCGACCGTCAACATCGCCAGCCCGGCCGCGACCACGGCGGCGAAGATGCCGTCCGCGGAGGCGCCGATCCAGACCGCGCCGGGGAAGAGCACGAGGAAGGGCCACCCGGCCCGGGCCGCGTCCTCGGCCCCGAGCGCCCGGAGCGTCACCGGCACCGACACGGCCACCGTCGCGCCGACCACCACGCAGGCAAGCCCGGCGGCGGTGCCTCCGCCGAGCCCGATCCGGTCCAGCCAGACGAAGATCAGCAGGGCACCCGGCGGATGTCCGGCGGTGTGGGTGGACCAGGAGTTCGGCTGGAAGTCGAGGATCCGGGCGCTGAACCCGGCCAGCATCGCACCGATGTCGGTGACCCCGGGCACCTCGTGGAGGTACTCCGCCTGCGGGGTCAGTCTGCGGGTCAGACCGGTGGACCAGCCGTCGACCAGGGCGAGCGAGAGGATCCAGGCGAGCGCGCCGAGGTAGCCGGTGACGAGCAGCCGGGGCCACGAGGCCCGGGCCGCCCAGGCCGGCCCCCTGACCACCACCAACCCGGCGAGCAGCAACGCGGCCGGGGTGCCCCAGCCGAGGTGCGGATGCCAGGTCGCGTAGAGCGGCGCGGCGTCCGCGTACAGGCGTACGCCCTGTCGGTTGAGGACCACGCCGACGACGACCGCGGCGGCGAGCAGCGCCACCTCGACCATCACGGTGAGCAGATCGGCACGCCGGTGTCGTACCGGCCGGGTCACGGTGGTCATGGTGTCGGGCGACGTTACGGGCGGTCGCCGGCCGGTGTGAAGGCATCCGGCCCCGACGTCAGCGGTTCGTAAGAAGTGCCTGCGGCGTAAGGGTTCCGTAAGGCCGCCGAGCAGCCGTTGCGGCGCTCCGGCGACCTAGCGTCGTCGCCATGCAGACGACGATCGACGTGGTGCTGCCGTGCCTGGACGAGGCCGCCGCACTGCCCGGGGTGCTGACCCGGCTTCCCGCCGGCTACCGGGCCATCCTGGTCGACAACGGCTCCACCGACGGCTCACCGGAGATCGCGGCCGCCCACGGCGCGCAGGTCGTGCACGAGTCCCGACGCGGCTACGGCGCCGCCGTCCACACCGGACTGCTCGCGGCGGACGCGGAGCTGGTCTGCGTACTCGACGCGGACGGCTCGTTCGACCCACGGATGCTGCCGGCGCTCGTCGCCCCGGTGCGCGGCGGACGGGCGGACCTCGTCGCCGGCCGCCGCCGGCCGGTCTCGGCGCGGGCCTGGCCGTGGCACGCCCGGGCCGGCAACGCGCTGGTCGCCGCCCTGCTGCGCCGCCGGGGCGTGCCGGTGTACGACATCAGCCCGGTCCGGGTCGCCCGACGGGACGCGTTGTTGGCGCTCGGGATCGTCGACCGCGCCTTCGGCTACCCGCTGGAGCTGCTGCTCCGGGCAGCCGCGGCCGGTTGGCGGATCACCGAACTGGACGTGCCGTACGCCCCCCGGACCGCCGGCACCACCTCGAAGGTCTCCGGCTCGGTCCGGGGCACCCTGCGCGCCACCCGCGACTTCGGCGCGGTGCTGCGCAACGGCGTGGGAGCGGCCCGGTGAACGTCCTGCTCGTGGTGGCGAAGGCACCCGTCGCCGGGCAGGCCAAGACCCGGCTCTGTCCCCCGCTGACGCCCGGACAGGCGGCCGGGATCGCGGCGGCGGCCCTGCTCGACACCGTCGCGGCGGTACGCGCCACCCCCGCCACGATCCCGGTGCTCGCCGCCACCGGGCGGTTCGCCGACGCGGAACGGGCGTCGGAACTGACCGCCGCGCTGGCCGGCTGGCACCTGCTGCCGCAACGTGGTGGCACCTTCGGCGACCGGCTCGCCAACGCGTACGCCGACACCGCGCACGCCTTCCCGGGCCGGCCGGTGCTGCAGATCGGCATGGACACCCCGCAACTGAATCCGGACCTGCTCGACTCCGCGCTGGACCTGCTCACCGGGTACGACGCGGTGCTCGGCCCGGCGGTCGACGGCGGCTGGTGGGCGCTCGGGCTGCGGGATCCCGGTCACGCGACGGCGCTGCGTGAGGTCCGGATGTCCACCGGCGACACCGGCCGGCACACCCGGGCGGCGCTGCGGCGTCGCGGGCTGTGCCCGGCGCCCCTGCCGGTCCTGCGTGACGTCGACGACTGGCCGGCCGCGCTCGCGGTCGCGGACGAGGTGCCCGACGGCCGGTTCGCCCTTGCGGTACGGGCGTCGGCCGCCGCCCTGCTGGCCGGAGGACAACGATGATCAGCATCCGGTCGACCGACCCGGTCGACCTGCCGGTGGACCCGGCGCAGCGGCGGCCCGACGGCTTCGACGTTCCGCTCGGCGCCGCCCCGGCCGGACCCGACCCGGTCGGCCCGGGACACTGGCTCGTGCAGACGGACGGGCAGGTGGCGCCGCTGCCGGTGTGGCGCTGGCACGGCGCCCCGGAGCCCGCCGTCGAACCGGTCGTGTCCCGCTGCACCGGGCCGACGATCGACCTGGGCTGTGGCCCCGGTCGGCTGGCCGCCGCGCTCGCCCGGCGTGGCGCGGTGGCGTTGGGCGTGGACATCTCCGCCGAGGCGGTCCGGCTGGCCCGGCTCCGTGGGGTGTCGGCGCTGCGGCGCGACCTGTTCGACCCGCTGCCCGGGGAGGGACGGTGGGCGCACGCCCTGCTCATCGACGGCAACATCGGCATCGGCGGTGATCCCGTCCGGCTGCTCCGTCGCTGCGGTGCGCTGCTCCGCGCCGGCGGCACCGTACTGGTCGAGCTGGATCCGCCGGGCACCGGGCTCTGGCGGGGACAGGCGCACGTCGCCTCCGACGTACCCGGTCAGGACGGACCGCACACCGGGCCGGTCTTCCACTGGGCCCGGCTCGGGGTGGAGGCGGTGGACGCGGTCGCGGCCGGCGCCGGGCTGCGTGTCGTCGAGACGTTCCGCTCCGGTTCCCGTCGCTTCGCCGAGCTGGTGCGCGGATGATCCGGCTCCCACGCGTACCCGTACCCGAGGACTTCACCGCACCGGCGCACTCACCACGGGTGGCGGCCCGGCTCGGGCTCTGGCTCGGCATCGCCTTCGGACTCTGCTTCGTCACCGGGCTGCTCAGCCACAACATCCAGCATCCGCCGGGTTGGTTCGACTGGCCGACCCGCCCGGTCAACCTGTACCGGATCACCCAGGGCACGCACGTGCTCTCCGGGATCGCCGCCGTGCCGCTGCTGCTGGCGAAACTCTGGAGCGTCTATCCGCGACTGTTCGTCCGTCCACCGCTGCGCCGGCCGGTCCGGCTGGTCGGACACGGGCTCGAACGGATCTCCATCCTGGTGCTGGTCTGCGCGGCCTTCTTCGAGCTGGTCACCGGGATCTTCAACGTGGCGCAGTCGTACCCGTGGCGGTTCTTCTTCCCGGCCGCGCACCACGCGGTGGCCTGGCTGGCGGTCGGCGCGCTGCTGGTGCACGTCGCGGTGAAACTGCCGGTCGCCCGGGCGGTGTGGCGACGGGGCGGCCGACGACCGGCCGGTCCGGACGGCGAGCCGGGTCCGGCGGCAGGCGACGGCGAGCCGGACCCGGCCGCGTCCGGGCGGCGCGCGTTCCTGCGTACGTCGGCCGGCGCCGCCGGGGTCGCCGTGCTGGCCACCGCCGGCGTCACCGTGCCGGCGCTGCGGCGGATCTCCCCACTGGCCTGGCGCTCCGCCACCGGTCCGCAGGGGGTACCGGTCAACCGCACCTCGGCGGCGGCCGGCATCGTGGTCCCGGCCGACTGGCGGCTCGAGGTCGTCTGGCCGGGTGGCCGGCGCACCCTGTCGCTGGCCGACCTGGCGGCGCTGCCGCAGCGCACCGCCGACCTTCCGATCGCCTGTGTCGAGGGCTGGAGCGCGTCCGCGAACTGGACCGGGGTATCCGTCGTCGACCTGCTCACCCACTCCGGGGCGCCGACCGGCCACCCGGTACGGGTCTCGTCGCTCGAGGCCGCCGGCCTCTACTCGGCGAGCACCCTGCCGGCCCGGCACGCCACCGACCCGTTGACGCTGCTCGCGCTCCGGATCAACGGCGAGGTGCTGCATCCCGACCACGGTTACCCCTGCCGGATCATCGCGCCGAGCCGCCCCGGTGTGCTCCAGACGAAGTGGGTGGCCCGACTGGAGGTGCTCGGATGAGGACGACCCGGGTCCTGCTGTTCGTCCTCGGCGTCGCGGCGGTGGCGTACGGGGGATGGTCGCTGCGGCCGGAGTTCGGGTCGGCCCTGCCGTGGCTGGTCGCCGGGCCGCTGCTGCACGACGTGCTGGTGGCCCCGCTGGTCGGCCTGGTCGGGCTGGCCCTGGCCCGGCTGGTCCCCCACCGGAGACGCCGGCGCTGGATCACCGCCGGTCTGGTGGCCAGCGCGACGCTGCTGCTCGTCGCCGTACCGCTGCTCTGGCGGCCGGCCGCCGCGCCGCCCAACCCGGGTCTGCAGGACCGCGACTACCTGGCCGGGCTCACCGTCTGGCTGACCCTGCTCTGGGTCGTGGTGGCCGTCGCCCTGCTCGCCGGGCCCCGCCTCCGACGCGCCGTGCCGGGTCGGGTCCGGCATGCCGTGCCGGGTCGCCTCCGGCGTGCCGTGCGGGATCGCACCCGGCGCGGCTGACACCCCCGCCCCCACCCCTTCTATCCGTGGAGAAGACGTGACGCACCACGCGCAGATCGGCGTCATCGGCGGCTCTGGCCTGTACGAGTTCCTCGACGACGTCGTCGAGGTGCGGGTCGACACCCCGTACGGGCAGCCCAGCGACGCGCTCGCCGTCGGCGAGGTGGCCGGTCGTCGGGTGGCGTTCCTGCCCCGGCACGGTCGTGGTCACCGGGTGCCGCCGCACCGGATCAACCACCGGGCGAATCTCTGGGCGCTGCGCGCGGTCGGGGTACGCCGGATACTTGCCCCGGGGGCCGTCGGCGGGCTGCGGCCCGGATACGGGCCCGGCACCCTCGTCGTACCGGATCAGCTCGTCGACCGGACCAGTGGACGGGTCCAGACCTACTACGACGGGCGGCGACGGCCGGACGGCCAGGTGCCCGGCGTCGTCCACGTCCCGTTCGCCGACCCGTACTGTCCGGTCGGACGGGCGACGGTGCTCGACGTCGCCCGCGCCGGCGGCTGGCAGCCGGTCGACGGCGGCACGATGGTGGTCGTCGAGGGGCCGAGGTTCTCGACCCGGGCCGAATCCCGGTGGTACGCCGCGCAGGGCTGGTCCGTGGTCGGGATGACCGGGCATCCCGAGGCGGTGCTGGCCCGGGAGTTGGCGCTCTGCTACACCGCCGTCTCGCTCGTCACCGACCTCGACTCCGGGGTCGAGGTCGGTGACGGGGTGACCCAGGAAGAGGTGTTCGCGGTGTTCGGGCGCAGCGTCACCCGCCTGCGGGAACTGCTCGTGGACGTGGTGACGGCGTTGCCGGACGGGCCGCGGGACTGCCTGTGCAGCCACGCTCTGGACGGCGTACGCACCGGCATCACGCTGCCCTGACGTCGGACCCCGGCCGTGTTCCGGGCCGCACGCACGTCGGACCCGGCCGGGCCGCGGTCGGCCGTACCCCGGAACCCGGAGGCGGGTCGGGCCGGCCGGGCCGTGGACCGGCCGGCTCAGTGGAATCGGTGGGCCGACGTCCAGCCCTGCTGCCGTAGCCGGTCGAGGCCGTCGAGCAGCAGGTCCAACGCGAACTCGAACTCGAACTGGTCGTCGCAGCCCTGTCCCACGACGGACCCGTCGTCGTGGGACGCGGCGGTGGCGATCTCCGCGAGGTGCGGGAACCGGGCCGCGACCTCCGGTGGGAGGGGCGCGGGCGGCTCCGGTTCGGTCACGCCGGACCGGCCGGCGCGGCGGGAGGCGTCGAACAGTTCCTGGCTGAAGCCGAGGATCCGGCTGCCCATCGCGTGCATCACGTGGTGGGCCAGGTCGGCGGAGAAACCGCCGGCCCGCAACGCCCCGACCATCGAGTCGAGGTAGCCGAGGATGGCCGGGGTCGCCATGTTCCGTGACTCGATCGCCAGCGCCGCCCACGGGTGGCGCCGCAGCATCTGCCGTGCCGAGAGGATGCGGGCGCGGACCGCGGGTTTCCAGTCGGCGTCGGGAAGCAGCGGGTCGATCTCCCCGACCACCACGTCGATCATGCCGTCGAGCAGTTCGTCCTTGTTGGCCACGTGCTTGTAGAGGGCCATCGGTACGACGCCCAGGTCCTGGGCGAGGTTGCGCATGCTCAGCGACTCGATCCCGGCGCCGTCGGCGAGCACGACGGCGGCACGCAGGATGCGGTCCCTGCTCAGCGGCGTCCGGCGCAGCGTTCCAGCCTGCTCAGCCATCTCGTTCCTCGTCTTTCCGGGTGCCTGGAAACCATAACCGCATTGACAGGTGTACGGCGTACACCTATCGTGACTGACGTGAGGTGTACGCCGTACACCTAAGGGAGGACACAATGAAGGCGATCGTCCAGGACCGGTACGGCCCGACGGAGACACTCACCCTCGCGGACGTCGACACCCCGGTGCCGGCCGCCGACGAGGTGCGGGTACGGGTCGAGGCCGCCGCGCTCAACGCGTACGACTGGCACGCCATGCGGGGCGACCCCCGGATCGCGCGGTTGGCGATGGGCCGGTCCCGACCCCGCGCCCGCATCCGTGGCCGGGACTTCGCCGGCCGGGTGGAGGCCGTCGGCGCCGACGTCCGACAGGTGCGCCCGGGCGATGCCGTCTTCGGCGACCTCGGCGACGCCAACGGCGCCTTCGCCGAGTACGTCTGCGTGCCCGAGAGCCTGGTCGCGCCGAAGCCGGCGAACCTGACGTCGCAGCAGGCGGCGGCCCTGCCGCTGGCCGGGGTCACCGCGCTGATGGGACTGTGCGACGTCGGCCGGGTCCAGCCGGGTCACTCCGTGCTGGTCAACGGCGCCTCCGGCGGTGTCGGCACCCTCGCCGTCCAACTGGCCACGGCGCTCGGCGCCACCGTGACCGGAGTGTGCAGCACCCGCAACGTCGACCTGGTCCGTTCCCTCGGCGCCGACCACGTCGTGGACTACACCCGCGACGACTTCACCCGCCACGCCCGCCGCCACGACGTCGTCCTCGACCTGGTCGGCAACCGCTCGCTCACCGCGCTCCGGCGGGCGCTGTCCCCGACCGGGACACTGATCCTCTCCGGCGGCGGTGTCTACCGCGGCGGCAGTCTCCTCGGACCGGTCCGGCTCATCGCACGCGGACGACTGTTGGCGCCCTTCGTCCGACAGCGCATCGCCATCCTCGAGACGGCACCCAGCCGGCGGCACCTCGACACGCTCCGCGCCCACGCCGAAGACGGTCGCCTCACCCCGGTCATCGACCGGACCTACCCGCTGCACGAGGTGCCCCGGGCCATCCGGTACCTCGAAGAGGAACACGCCCGGGCGAAGGTCGTCATCACCATCTGACCGCCGGCTGTACCGGCGCTGTAGCCACTCCTGTAGGTGGCGTCCATAGCCTCGCGCCATGATCGGCATCGCCCGGGCCGGCCGGGCCGTCACGGTGGTCTGGCGGGCCGGCCGCGCCAACTGACGGCGTACGTGCTCCTCGCGCCGATCGCGGGGGCGCTCCCGGTGCTGGCGGCCTGGCTCACCAAACTTGTCCTCGACCGGGTCACCAACCCCTCCGGCGGGGCGCTCCTCGAGGTGGCGACCGCGCTGGCGGCGGTCTCGGTCGGTCTGGCCCTGGTCCCGCACCTGACGAACTACCTGCGGGCGGACCTCGGCCGCGCGGCCGCCCTCGTCGCGCTCGACCAGCTGTACGCCGCGACCGATCGCCTCCACGGCCTACGCCGGCTGGAGGAGCCGGCGTTCCAGGACACGCTCCGGCTCGCCGAGCAGGCCGGGCGGGACGGACCCGGCCGCTGCGTCGACGGCCTGCTCGGCCTGGTGCAGGGCGGGGTGCTGCTGACCGGTTTCCTCGGCACGCTGGTGGTGATCAGCCCGGTGATGGCCGTGCTGGTCGCCGCCGGTGGGGTACCCGTACTCGTCGCCGAACTGCGGCTGAGTCGGCGGCGGGCGAACCTGCTGTGGGAGATCGGGCCGGGCGAGCGCCGGGAGATGTTCTACGCCGGCCTGCTGACCAGCCTGTCGGCGGCCAAGGAGATACGTCTGCTGGGCCTGGGTGGGCTGTTCCGCCGCCGGATGCTCGCCGAGTTGGGCGCGGCCAGCGCCGCCCGCCGAAGCCACGACCGCCGGGAGGTCCGGGTCCAGGCACTGCTCGCGGTACTGGGCGCGGCGCTGTCCGGGGGCGGCCTGGTGTGGGCCGTCGCGACCGCGCGCTCCGGCGGACTCACCGTGGGCGACGTGGCCGTGTTCATCGCCGCCGTCGCCGGGGTGCAGAGCAGCCTGACCACCCTGATCGACCATGTCGCCGGCATCCACCAGGCGATGCTGCTGCTCGGGCACTACGAGCAGGTCGTCGACTGCCCACCGGACCTGCCGGAACCGGCCCGGCCGCGACCGGTTCCCCCGTTGCGGCGGGGCATCGAGTTCCGCGACGTCTGGTTCCGCTACGGTCCGGACCACCCGTGGGTGTTGCGGGGCGTGGACCTGTTCATCCCGTCCGGACAGGCGGTAGCCCTGGTCGGCCACAACGGCGCCGGCAAGAGCACGCTTGTCAAGCTGCTGTGCCGGTTCTACGACCCGACCCGGGGCGCGATCCGGTGGGACGGCGTCGACCTGCGTGAACTGTCCGTGCCCGAGCTACGGGCCCGGATCGGCGCGGTGTTCCAGGACTACATGACCTACGACCTGACGGCGGCGGAGAACATCTGGCTCGGCGACGTCGACCCGGCCGGCCCGGACCACGTACGCGTCGAGGACGGCGCCCGGATCGCCGACGCCGCCCGCCGGGCCGGCATCCACGAGACCCTCGAGTCGCTGCCCCGGGGGTACGCGACCATGCTCTCCCGGGTGTTCGAACTGGACGGCGACCCGGCGGACACCGGGGTGCTGCTCTCCGGCGGGCAGTGGCAGCGGGTGGCGATCGCCCGGTCCGTCCTGCCCGAGGCACGGGACCTGCTCATCCTCGACGAGCCGAGTGCCGGCCTGGACGCCGAGGCCGAACGGGACATCCAGCTCCGGCTGCGCCGGTACCGGGCCGGCCGGACCAGTGTGCTGATCTCCCACCGGTTGGGGACCCTCCGGGACGCCGACCTGATCGTGGCGCTGTCCGGTGGCCGGGTTGTCGAGGCGGGCCGGCACGAGGAGCTGCTGGCAGCCGACGGCACGTACGCCACGCTGTTCCGGACCCAGGCGGCGGGCTACGTCCCCGGGGCGTCCGGTACGGCCGAGGAACCGGGCGCCTCCGACAGGTCGACACCGACGGCCGGGTGCCCGGGGTCAGCAACAACGCCGCCCAGCTATCCGGCCTGCTGCCGGGACGTGACGTCGTGTCCGCCGGGCGATGACCGGGCGGCCCGCAGTCGGCGCAGGACCACGCCCCGCACCAGCTCCGGCGCGAGGGCACCGAAGGCCCGTGAGTCGAGGCTGTGCCGTGGCGCGTCGCCGAGGACGTAGACCTGCCCGTCCGGCAGCGCCGAGACCCGTTTGACCAACAGCTGGGTGGGGGCGTCGCCGTCGCCCGCGGTGATCCGGATGCCGGGCGGCGGCAGACAGACGACAACGGCGCCGACCCGTAACCGGCGCCGGAATCCCCGCCGGAGCACCAGGAGCTGGTCCCCCTCCTGGTAGGTCGGGGTCATGCTGTCCCCGTTCACCCCGACGACCTGGAGAACGGCACGGGCGACCAGCACGGCGATCCCGAGCGCCACGATCGCGCCGGCGACGATCAGCAGAGTGGGTTCGGGCACGGCGTCACGGTAACCGAGCACCGGGGCATCGGATAACGGCGGACGTCGGCCGGAGATGGGAGAACATGTCGTACGTGCTGTGGTTCAGCCGGTGTCTGCTGGCCCTGGTCTTCCTGGCGTCGGCCGCCGGCAAGCTGACCGGACGGCACGCGTTCCGGGCGTTCGCCGACTCGCTGCGGACGATGGACCTGCTGCCGGCGCGGCTGGTCGTTCCGGTGGCCGGGGCGGTGGTGGCGGCCGAGACGGCGGTGCCCCCGCTGCTGCTGGTTCCGCTGCTGCCGGTGCCACCGCCCGGCGCCGCGACGGCCTCGGCCGGATCCCCCGTGACCGGGGTCGGACCCGCGCTGAGCACGGTCGGATTCGCCCTGGCGGCAGCCCTGTTGCTGGGGTTCACGGTGACGGTCGCGACGGTACTGCGTCGTGGCACCTCGGCATCCTGCCGCTGCTTCGGGGAGGCCACGACGGCCCCGTTCGGCCGGCACCATCTCGTCCGCAACGTCGTACTGACCGTGATCGCCGGGACCGGCGGGTACGCCGCACTCGTGGACCCCGGCGCGACGGCCGGAGCCGCCGTGGTGTCGGTACCGCTGGCCGTGCTGGGCGCGCTCGTCGTGGTCCGCCTCGACGACCTCGTCGCCTTGTTCCGGCCCGCCGTCCCGTCGATGGGCGTGACCCGTCGGGGTACCACCCCACGGGGCGGCGGGCCGGGCGGTTGAGCCTCGTGCGACTTCCGGGCCGGCTGGCGTGGGGGCGGACCCGACCGCGACCCGGTGGCGTACGGCGGGGTCAGGTGCGGAACGGCCCGGTGACGCAGTACGTGATGCCGCCGGAGGAGGAGCCCGAGGTGCCGCGCTGGGAGGAGAAGTACAGCCGGTTGCCGACCGGGGTGAAGGCGGGACCGCAGATCTCCGACGAGCTCTGACCGGTGATCCGGAGAAACACCGAGATCCGGCCGTCCGGTGTGATCACGCAGATCTCCATGTTGCCGCCGTCCTCGGCGACGTAGAGGTCGCCGAAGCTGGAACCGGTGATGTTGTCGACGCCGGTCAGCGGTGCCGGGCCGGGGTTGACCAGGTTGTCGTCGTAGGCGAGCTCGTAGGTGTTGGTGGTGAGGTTGAGCTGCCAGATCCGGTTGTCACCCTTGGTGGTGAACCACACCCGGTCGTCGGAGTAGTGGCAGCCCTCGCCGCCGTTGAACGACTTGGCGCCGGAGACCTGCGACCGGGTCGCGGTCGGCGAGCCGTCCGGGTCGGGCACGGTGGCCCAGCTGAACGAGCCGGAGGTACCGCTTCCGGCGACCATCACCTGCAGGGTGCCGGTGGAGAGGTCACCCCAGGTGTTCGGCACGAAGCGGTAGAACTTGCCGTTGGTCTCGTCCTCGGTGAGGTAGATGACCCGCCGGTCCGGGTCGGCCGCCGCGGCCTCGTGCTTGAACCGGCCCATCGCCGGGCGGACGACCGCGGTGCCGCCGAGCGGGTACGTCTCCCACACCCGGCCGAGGCTGACCTCCTCGCAGGACAACCAGGTGTTCCACGGCGTCCGGCCGCCCGCACAGTTGTTGTTGGTGCCGGAGAGGATCCGGGACGCACCGGTGACGGTCCCGTTGGCGTCGAAGACGATCCGGGACGCACCGCCGCCGGAGCCGGCGCTGGTCTCCGAGTTGGAGACGTAGACCCAGCCGCTGCCGTTGGCGAACACCGCCCCGCCGTCGGGCGCGTTGTGCCAGGTGTACGAGGTGCCGGGGACGACCTGCCCGGAGCGGGCGACGATCTGGCTGGTGAAGCCGGCCGGAAGTTGGATGCCGTGGCTGTTGGCCGGCTGCAGTGGACCGTACGGGCCGGGTGCGTTCTGCGCCGGTGCGGCGTACGCCGCCGACCAGGCGGTGAACGGCAACGCCACCGCGCCGGCCCCGAGCACCGTCGCGCGCAGCATGTTTCGTCGATCCATCGTGGACCTCCTTTGTGGGGGGGTCCGGGCACCGTATCGATCCGTGCTGTCCAGTGGTCGGGGGATTCGTGAACGGCTGTTGTCGATGGACCGACGAACAGGTCCGACCCGGCCGCGTCCGGAGGGCCGGGCCGGGCCGACGTCGGGGCCGACGCCGGTGCCGGTGCCGACGGGCGGATCAGCCCCCGCCACCTCTGAGACCCGCACGGCGAACGCCTCACGAGGCCGACCGACGGCGCCCGGACCCGGTGACGACCTCGTCCCCGTCGCCGAGAACGAGTCGCCGCACGTCCGCGACCGACCGGGGAGGTGGCCCACGCGGGCCCGGAAATACCGTTGCCGCGCGGGCGCCGGGCATTTACTGTCGACGACAAGCAAGCGCTCGAAGGAGATCACCGGCAATGGTATGGAAAGCCAACCTCGAAGCACGGCGGTGTACCTCGCCGCACGAGGCCGGCATGCCCCACACCGGGTCGGTCTCCTACGGGAATGGCAACGAGAAGCAGGGCAGGCGGCCCGGATAGTCTCCAACGCGAGACGCGGAGCCGCCCACCCGGACAGGGATCGAGCGGCTTTTCTGTTGTTTTGCACCAGACACACAGGGGCGTAGCTCAGTTCGGTCAGAGCGCCGGTCTCATAATCCGGAGATCGCCGGTTCAAATCCGGCTCCCGCCACGTCCTGGTAGCTCAGTGGGAGAGCATCGGCTCGACAGGCCGAGGGTCGGAGGTTCGAATCCTCCTCGGGACACACACCGCGCGTTCGGTTATGGGTAGGCCCTGGGTCTTTCAAGCCCATGAAGCGGGTTCGAGTCCCGCACGCGCGACCATTCCCACGTCGCCCAACCGGTAGGGCAGACGGCTGTTAACCGTCAAGGTGCTGGTTCGAGTCCAGCCGTGGGAGCTGGTGACGGGGCGGTGCGCGTTCGCCCGCACACGTCTCCGCCTCGCCCGGGTAGCTCAGCGGGAGCAGCGCATCGTGCACACCGAGGAGGTCCCTGGTTCGACCCCAGGCACGGGCACGGTGGCGGTGGCTCGGTCTGGTCAGAGCGCCGGGTTATGGTCCCGGATGTCGCCGGTTCGAATCCCGGTGCGGCCTCGAGTGCCATCCACTGTGGACCTCATCTCCACCCGGTCCGGTGCCGCTGCCGCTGCCGCTGCCGGAAGACGGTACGCTCCGGCCACCGACAGGAGGGCCCGGGTCGACGAAGGGGGAAAGCGTGCGAGCCGACGGCACACTCCCGGGAGGTCGCCAGGCGCCGCCCGGCGGTGCGACCGTCCGGACCCGGCCGGGGCCGGGCATCGCACCACGCGGAGTCACGCGGGCAGACACCCGGGTACGGCGAGGCCACCGCTGATGGCTTCGGCCACGTTTCTCCTGGAGCGCCTGGTCCGGTCCGGCATCCGCGACGTCGTCACGGTGGAACCGGCGACAGGCGGGCTCGCGGCAGTCGCGGGCACGGCCACCCGCCGGGACGCACCCCCGGTGTTCGTCAAGGCCTTCGTCGACGCGCCGGCCGACGACGTCTTCGTCGCGGAGGCCGAAGGGCTGGCCGCCCTACGCGAACTCGGCGGAGTGGCGACACCCGAGGTGATCCTGGCGGACCGGGAACTTCTCGTCCTGTCTGTGCTGCGGCCGAGGCCCCGCAGCGGGACCTTCTGGGAACAGTTCGCGCACACACTCGCCCGCCTGCACCTGGAGACGACCCATTCCCGATTCGGCTGGCACCGCGACAACTGGCTGGGCCGCCGTCGCCAGGTCAACACGTGGAACGACGACGGTTTCGTGTTCTTCGCCCAGCACCGGCTGCTCCGCTGGCTCGGGCAGCCCCGCGTCGACGCGGCCCTCGACCAGGGCGACCGGGCGGCGCTGGAGCGGCTGTGCCACCGGCTGCCCGAACTGCTGCCGGACCGGCCGGCCTGCCTGACACACGGCGACCTCTGGGCGCAGAACGTCCTGGCCACACCGGACGGGCGACCCGCGCTGATCGACCCGGCCGTCTCCTACCAGTGGGCCGAGGTGGACCTCGCCCACCTGTGGACCACCGCGCCCCCGCCCGAGGCGGACCGGTTCTTCGCGGTCTACGCGGAGCTGACCTCGCTCGATGCCGACTGGCGGGCCCGCATGCCGATCCTCCAGCTCCGGCAGCACCTCGCCGTACTGGCCCAGTTCGACGACGACTGGGGAGCGGCGGACCAGATCCGGGCCACGCTCGCCCCGTTCCGGACCCGTACCTGACCGGCAGTCCGACCGACGGCGGCCCGCGCGCTCACCACAGCGCCCCACCGCCTCACCGTGGCCGACGCCAGCGCCCATCAGTTGGCCACCTCTTGTGAAGTTCCGATCACTGTTGTGATCATGTGTCAATGCGTGTCCGGCTGCTGTCCGCCCGTCGTCCACTCGCCGGGCTGCTGGCCCTCGCCCTGACGGCGGCAGCCGCGGTGCTGCTGACGCCCGCGCCACCGGCGGCGGCCCACGGCACCCTGGCAATGTCCAACCCGGCCGAGGGGGCCAGCGTCTCCACCCCGCTGTCCGAGGTCGAGCTGTACTTCACGGAACGGCCCGCGTCGTACGCGTACTTCACGGTGACCGGACCGGACGGCGGACGTCTCGACGGGAGCTGGCGACACGGCGAGCCGAAGCAACTGGCCAAGCCGGTGACGGAGTACCTGCTGGTGGACGGCAAATTCGAGCCACAGCACTACACGGTCGGCTTCCCGGCGGTGGTCCTGGTGACACACTGGCCGGCGGCCGGCCAGTACACCGTCAACTATTTCACCGTCGCCTCGGACGGGGACACGGTGCGAGGGACCCTACGGTTCCGCTACACCGGACCGGGCGGCGAGGTGCCGCAGGGCTGGTCCCCGCCGACGAACCAGCCGGCACCGGAGCTGCTGGCGGCAGCCGAGGGGCACGGCCAACCGGCGACCGGGCAGACCGGGGACGCCGTCGTGCCGGCTTCGACACCCCCGGCCGTACCACCGGCCGCCGTTGGCGGCGGAGACGACGGGTTCGACTGGCCGCTGGCGGCCGCCTGGTTGGTGGCGCTCGTCGCGGTCGCCGCCGCGTTCGTCGGCTGGCGGCGGTGGGGTGCCCCGGCCACCGGGCGTGCCGGCGGTGTCCGGCCGTCGCGTTCCGGTTCCGGCGGGAGGTCGCGGCCCGGCCGTCGCGGCCCGGCGGGTTCCGGTGGTGTCCCACGCTCGGGTGGTGCCGGCACCCGTACGGTGCCGAAAACAACCGCGAAGCTGGTCACCCCGGCCGCCGGAAAGGTCAACCCGGCTGCAAAGCCGGTCACCCCGGCCGCTGAGCCGGTCACCGGAAAGGTCACCCCGGCCCCGGGAAAGACGCCCACGACGTCGACCGGCACGACCGGAGTGGCGGACCGGGACCCGCCGGTCCGCCGGGGCGTCACCGCTGGCGGTACCAACCGGACCGTTGTTGTCGCCGGTCTGCTGGTCCTGGCCCTGGTCGGCGGGTTCGGACTGGGTCGTACCACGGCGGGAGAGGCACGCCCGGCACCGACCGCGCCGACCGGCGATCCGGGACCGGTCGCGCTGCCGGGCCAGCACGCGCACGCCCCCGGCACCGGCGCGCACAGCCATCCCGGCGAGGGCCCGGCCGAGGCCGGCGGGCTGGCGGTCAGCGACGCGGGCTACACCCTCGAACCCGGACGGCGGTCCCAGGAGGCCGGACGGGCCGCCGACTACACGTTCTGGATCATCGGTCCGGACCGGCAGCCGGCCACCCGGTACGCGGTCGTACACGACAAGCCGCTGCACCTGGTCGTCGTCCGACGTGACCTGACCGGCTTCCAGCACGTGCATCCGGAGATGGCTCCCGACGGCCGCTGGACGGTCTCCCTCGACCTGCCCGAACCCGGTGCCTACCGGGTGTACGCCGACTTCACGGTGATCACCCCGGACGGCACCAACCTGCCGCTCGTCCTCGGCGTCGACCACCAGGCACCCGGCGCGGCCCGCCCGGCCGACCTGCCCGCGCCGCAGACCCAGGCGACCACCGGCCCGTACGTCGTGACGGTGGACGGTGCCCCGCAACTCGGCGTCTCCACTCCCCTGCTGTTCCGGATCAGCCGAGACGGCACCCCCGTCACCGACCAGCTCCAGCGCCACCTCGGCGCATACGGGCACCTGGTCGTGATCCGCGAGGGTGACCTCGGCTACGTGCACGTACACCCGGAACCGGAACTTTCCGGCGGAGCAGTCAGCTTCTGGCTCACCGCGCCCAGCGTCGGGCGCTACCGCGCCTTCCTCGAGTTCCGGTCGGACGACACGGTACGCACGGCCGAGTTCACGTTCGTCCTCACCGGATGAGTTCCCGAGCCGATGCCGGCCAGCTACACCCCCGACGACGGCGACGGTACGCATCCGCCGGTCGGTGGCCGGGGACGACAGGGCTGGTCAGCCTCCGTACCGGGGACACAGACCGCCGGGTGGCTGGCGGTCGGCGCCCGGGCGCCCGGGGGCCGGGTGGGTTGACCGCGAGGCAGCCCGCCGGAGTCGGCGTAAGTGCCGAAGGCCCCGCCGAGGCCCATGGTGTGCAGCACGGCCACCAGATACCACGACGGCGCGGCGAGACAGAGTGTGACACCACCACGGTCGAGCGCCCGGTGGGCCCGGACCAGCGCGCCCAGACCAGCCGAGTCGATCAACCCGACGTCGGCCAGGTCGAGGACAACCCGGGAGCACACCGCACCGACCGTCACCAGAGCCTGCCGCAGTATCTCGGCGATCCGCACGTCCAGGTCGACGGCGAGCCTCACCACCGCCATACCGTCGCGACACTCGACCCGGAGCACCCGGCCGTGGGCGCGCTCGCTGCCGCCACCCCGGCCAGCCCCGGCCGCGACAGCACCTGGCCCGTACCCGACGACCCGACCGGACTCGACGACGGAACCGGTCGCGACGATCCGGACGGCCCGGCCCGCCGTACAGCTCGAACATTCGTGCGGTCCGGCGGCGAACGGTGAACCGGCCCAGCCGTCCTCGGTGAGCACCGGCCACACGAGCCGCGGATCCAGGTTGCCCCCGTCCTGGCCCGGAGCAGTCCGACCACAGTGGTCGCAGACCAGCACCGGTGGCTGGTTGTCGGGGCCAGGTACGACCGTCATATCGCACTCCCCGGCGGAAGGGGCCCGGTGCATGGCAGGACCGGCTCGAACCGATACCGGCCCTGCCATGCACCTCATGGGGGCGAGCAATGCCTGATGGGCGGTGGGTACGGCTAGCCGGGTGGTCGGGCCGTGCCGATGACCCGGACCGGATCCGGGTCCGGGGTCCGGGCGTCGGACTCGATCTGGAAAACCTGGTCGACGCGGGCGATCTCGAACAGCCGGCGGAGTCGTGCCGACGGGGCCCGCAGTTCCAACCTGCCGCCGGCCCGGCGACTACGCCGGTGCAGGTCGAGCAGCAACCCGATTCCGGCGGCGTCGGCGTAGTGGCAGTCCGTCACGTCGAGCACGATCCGGGCGGGTCGCTGCTCGAGCGCCCGGTCGAACATCGGACCCACCCGGGGCACCACGGCCTGGTCGAGCCGACCGGCGACGGTCAACTCGACCGTCGAGGCGTTCACGGCGTCGCTCCGGACACCGTTAATCGCCCCGTGGGTGAACTCGGACACCGTATCTCCTCCCCCGTCGTCGGTTGGAGAACAGCCTGCCGGGCGGGTTCTGCGACGCCTCGACGGACCTGTGACAGTTCCATGACAACCCGGCCCTCGCCGGGCGCCTCGACACCGAGCCGGCAGCGGCGATTTTCCCGGTCAGGGTGTCGGCACGCATGATGGCGGGATGACAGGTGTGCTGGTGATCGAGGACGACGACCGCATCCGGCTGTCACTGGTGCTCGCGCTCCAGGACGAGGGCTACACCGTCCGTGGCACGGCGACGGCGGAGGAGGGCATCCTCGAGCAGCGCCGCCACCCGGCGGAGACGGTCCTGGTCGACCTGATGCTGCCGGGGGTCGACGGCTACGAGTGCATCCGGGAGCTACGGCGTACCGACGGTGTCCCGATCGTGGTGGTCAGCGCCCGGGACGACACCCACGACATCGTCGCGGCGTTGGAGGCGGGCGCCGACGACTACCTGGTGAAACCGGTGGCGATCAAGGAACTGTCGGCCCGGTTGCGGGCGTTGCGCCGCAGGTCACGGGCGACCCTGGCACCGGTGCCGGCGCTGACCTTCGGCGAGTTGGAGGTGGTGCCCGAAGCCGGCGAGGTACGGCTGCGCGGGCAACCCGTACCGGTGACCCGCACCGAGTTCCGGCTGCTCTGCGAACTCGCCCACCACGCCGGCCGGGTGCTCAGCCGCCAGCAACTCCTCGAGCGGGTCTGGGACTACGCCGTCGGAGACGAGCGCCTGGTCGACGTTCACGTGGGCCGGTTACGACAGAAGATCGAGGTGGACTCCGCCGCTCCCCGGTACCTGGTCACCGTCCGCGGTCTGGGCTACCGGCTCCAGCGATGAACCGGGCCGGGCTGCGTACCCGGGTGACCGTCGGATTCGCCGCCGGCGCGTTGCTCCTGTCGACAACGATGGCCCTGGTCTCGTACCAGATCACCCGGTCCTCGCTGCTCGAGGACCGGGAGCGCAACGCGGTGCGGGCGGCATACCTGGAGGCGGCGGTGATCCGGACCCGTCTCGGCACGGACCGGCCGGACGTCGGCGAGACGCTCCGATCGCTGGACACCGGCCAGACCCGACGCACCGTGCTACGTCGCAACGGCATCTGGTACGCCCGCAACGCGGACGCCGGCATCACCGAGGCGATCCCGCAGGCCCTGCAGGACGTCGTGGCCGGGGGAAGGCCGGCCAAACAACGGGTACGGGCCGAGGGACAGCCCGCCGTCGTGGTCGGGGTGCCCTTGTCCCGATCGACCGCCTTCTACCATATCGACTACCTGAAGGAACTGGATCACACGCTGCGGGTCCTGGGGCTGGTGCTGACCCTGGTCGCCATCATCACGGCCGCCGCCGGTGCCGGTCTCGGTTGGTACGCGACCCGGTACACCCTGCGGCCGATCAGGTCGGTGGCCGACGCCGCCCGTGAGATCACCAACGGCGACCTCACCGCCCGGCTCGACGCGGCGGCCGAACCGGACCTCGCCCAGCTCACCAGCTCGTTCAACGACATGGTCGACCAGCTCTCCCGGCGGATCGAGCGGGACCGCCGGTTCGCCGCCGACGTCAGCCACGAACTGCGTTCGCCGCTGCAGACGCTGGCCGCCGCGGCGAGCGTGCTCACCCGGCACCGCGACGACCTCGACGAGCGCACCCGCACCGCCGCCGGCCTGGTCGCCGACGAGGTCGCCCGGTTCCAGCAGCTCGTGAACGACCTGCTCGAACTGGCTCGCAGTGACCAGCCCGCCGACCGCCGCGCGGTCGACGTCAGCCGTCTCGTCCGACAGGTGTGCCGCTCGCGGCATCTGCCGGAGAGTCTTCTCGAACCCGGCGGAGAGCGGGAGCAGCCCTGGGTCGTTGACCGGCGACGGATCGAACAGGTTCTGGGCAACCTGCTGGACAACGCCAGCGCGCACGGGGGCGGGCCGTCGGCGGTCCGGCTCGGCAGGGTCGACGGGCGCTACTACATCGAGGTCGACGACGAGGGTCCCGGCGTACGGGCCGACCAGCAACAGGTGATCTTCGACCGCTTCGTCCGTGGCGGAACCGCCGGGGCCCGGGGTGACGGCGGTGGGACCGGTCTCGGTCTTGCGATCGTGGCCCAGCACGCCGCGGCGCACGGCGGGCACGTCGAGGTACGGGACCGACCGGGCGGAGGGGCCCGTTTCCGGGTCGAGCTGCCGGAGGTCGCCGGATGAGTCGTCTCCGCCCGACGTCGGCCCCCACCGGCCGCCGCACCGGACCAGGTTCCCTCGGCCGGGCCGGTCGCACACTCCTCGCCGGGGTCGTCCGCCGGGCCGGTCGCACACTCCTCGCCGGGGTTGTGCTCCTCGCCGGTTGTGGTGTGCCGGTCGAGACGTCACCCCGGCCGGTCGACCCGCCTCCCGGGGCGGTCCAGGCGACCCCCTCCCCCACACCGTTGCCGACCCGGCCCGGTTCCGTCGCCCAGCGGCTCTACCTCGTCCGCGACAGCCTGCTCGTGCCGGTGGTCCGTCGGGTACCCGTACCGCTGTCCGCCGCCGCGTTGCTCGACCTGCTGCTGGCCGGCCCGGACGACACCGAACAGCGCGCCGGGCTGACCAGCGCGCTGACTGGGCCGGACAGCGTCCTCGGGCTGCACGTGGTCAACGGCGAGGCGATGGTCGACATCGGCGAAGGGTTGTCCGGCACCGGACGCAACGACGAGATCCTGGCCTTCGGGCAGGTCGTCCGTACCCTGACCACGCATCCCGACGTCGACCGGGTCACGTTCCGGCACGACGGCGACGCGGTCGGCATCCCCCGTGCCGACGGTTCGCTGTCGCGTACCCCGCTGACCGACGCGGACTACGCGGACCTGCTAGCCCCCCGATGATCGCGGCCGGAGGCCGGCCGGGTCGGCCACGACCGCGGTCCTCGCGCGGATTCCGGGAAGCGCGGTGGCCGTCGTCGCGCGGCCACGACCGCGGTCCTCGCGCGGATTCCGGGAAGCGCGGTGGCCGTCGTCGCGTCGGACGGCAACCGTCGGCCGGCGCGGCACGGCACGGCACGGCGACCACAGTCGACCTCGACGGGCCGCCGATACGGCAGGCCCGTCGGCTCGCCGCTGACTCCGCCACCACGACGCCGGACGGACACACCGTGGACACGCAGGCCCGCGATCAGCCGTGTTCCGGCGGTGCCGGCGGCCCCTCGGGCGCTCCTCTCACGCCACCAACGACCCCGGATCCGTATTCAGCCCGGTCGACGTACGGCGAGCGCGCCGGTCGCGAGCACCCCCGGCGAAGCCGACCACAGAACGGGGCTACCTCTACCGAGAGCCAAAGGTAAGCTACTGTCTGGCGCGGTCGATCGGCTGGTATGACGTCTGTCCCTGCCCGTCGACGTCTCTCCCGCGGAGTCCGGCCACGCAGCCGTACCACCGGACATCTTCCCGGAACGCCTTCCGCCGCACCACATGTCCACGTCGCAGGCCAACTCGGACCATCGGCGCCGTCACACCGAGGTCCGGCGTGTCGATCGATCGCCCCCGGAGGTTGACCCTTGACCATCAAAGACGCGGCCCAGCCCTCGGCGGACCCTGCCGCCAAGCCGCCCTCGCTCTGGCACAACACCGACTTCACCAAATTCTGGTTCGGTGAGACCGTGTCACTGGTCGGCGCCCAGATAACGGCGCTCGCGCTGCCGTTGACCGCGGTGCTGGTGCTCGAGGCCGGCCCGGAACAGCTGGGCTTGCTCCGGTTCGTCCAATTCGTTCCGTTCCTCTTCCTCGCCCTGCTGCTCGGTGTCTGGGTCGACCGGCGCCGCCGCCGACCGATCATGATCGCGACCAACCTGATCCGGGCCGGTCTGATCCTGCTGATCCCGGCCTTCGCCGCCACCGACATGCTCAGCATGCCGGTGCTCTTCGTGGTTGCCCTGCTGATCGGCGTCTGCACGGTCCTCTTCGACGTCTCCTGGATGTCGTACGTACCGTCGCTGGTCAAGAAGGAACACCTGGTGGAAGCGAACGGTCGGGTCGGGGCAAGCTACTCCGCCGCCGAACTCGGCGGACCGGGCCTCGCCGGGGTGCTGATCCAGATCCTGACCGCGCCCGTGGTGCTGATCATCGACGCCGTCACGTACCTGGTCTCCGCCGTGTCCCTGATGATGATCAAGAGCGTCGAACCGGAGCCGGTCACACCGACCACCAAGCGGCACCTCGGCGAGGAGGTGCTCGAGGGCCTGAGGTTTGTCGTCGGCAACCCCTACCTGCGGGTGATCGCCACGATCGGCTCGGCCTACAACTTCTGCTACATGTTCATCGAGGCGGTCTTCCTGATCTACGCGGTGCGGACGCTGAACTTCGGCGCCGGGATGATCGGTGTGGTGCTCTCGCTCAGCGCGATCGGCGGCCTGATCGGATCGGTCATCGCGGGTCCGCTGACCCGCCGACTGCCGATCGGGCGGGTGTACCTCGTCTCCGTGATCGTCGGGTACTGCGGCCCGCTGCTCATCCCGGCCGCGTCCGGCCCGGACCTCGTCGAGGCACTGATGATCTGCGGGGCGTTCTTCTTCATGCGACTCGGTATCGGCGTGGCGAACGTCGTCGCGATCAGCCTGCGGCAGACCGTCACGCCGAACCGACTGCTGGGCCGGATGACGGCGGCGATGCGTACCTTGATGTACGGACTCGGCACCGTCGGCGCACTGGTCGGCGGCTTCCTCGCCGGTGTGATCGGGCTGCGGGGCGCGTTGTGGGTGGCGGCTGTCGGCGCCGTCCTGGCCGTACTGCCGTTGCTGCTGTCGAACATCCCGGCGCTGCGCGAGGTACCGCCGTCGCCGGACGACGACTCCGAGCAGGTCGCGACGGCGCCGGCCGCGGAGGCCGAGACGGTCGTCGCCGCAGCACCGGGCGCCGCGACGGTGGACGAGGGCCGGCCCGACGAGACGACCGGCGAGCCCCGCAGGGACTGACGCCGACGTGCCCGGGCGGGGACGTGACCCCGTCCCCGCCCGGGCACGTCGTCCGGTGTCAGTGGCCGGCGTCGCCGATGCCGCGACGGGCGCGAGCAGCGTCCAGTTCCCGTCGGATCTCGGCGGCCAGGACGGGCAGGTTCTCCGTGCTCCACATCGTGTAGTGGTCGCCGGGAACCTCCCGGGTCGGTACCTCCGGAAGGAACCGCTCCCAGCCACGATCCTGATCCGAGTCGACGGCGTTGATCAGATGTACCGGCACCGGCGGCACCCGGTCCGGTAGGTAACGGTAGTTCGCCCGTACGTTCGCGCTGAACACCCGGTAGCGACGCAGCAGGTCGTCGCGGACGTCGGCGGGAACGAGCCCGGCGCCGGTCAGCGCGTCGAGGAGCTCGTCCAGCAGTATGTCGGGATCGACTCCCGGGTGCAGGAAATCCAGGTCCGGCATCGGCCGGCCCACGATGCCGGCGAGGTCCACCGCCCACTGCCGCATGGTCCCGATCGTGTCCGGCGGCTCCGATCCGGTGGGCACCGGGGAGTCCAGCAGCAGGACCAGGTCGACCCTGGCCCCGGCGTCGGTGAGGATCCGGGCCATCTCGAACGCCACCAGCCCTCCCATGGACCACCCGGAGAGCAGGTAGGGCCCGTTGGGACGGGTCCGGCGCACCGCCTGGACGTAACGCTCGGCGAGGTCGACCACCCGGTCGAGCGGCACCACGTCCTCCTCCAGGCCCGGTGCCTCCAACCCGTACACGGACTGGTCCGGGCCGAGTTGTCGGGCGAGTGCGGCGTAGGAGTAGGCCGAGCCGGAGACGGCGTGCACGATGAACAACGGCGGCTGGGTGCCCGCCACCTCCTGTAGCGGCACCACCGGGGACCAGTCCGGGCTGGGGGCGGCGGCCAGTCCTCCGGCGCCGACCCCGCCGCCCGCCTGGTCGACCAGTCGGCCCAGGGCCAGCACCGTCGGGGCCGCGTAGAACTGGCGCAGGGTCACCGTCGTCCGGAGTCGCTGTACGACCAGGCTGGTCACCTGAGCTGCCTGGAGGGAGTTGCCGCCGAGGTCGAAGAAGTTGTCGTCGGTGCTGATCGGGTTGGTGGTGGTCAGGATGGTGGTGAAGATGTCGGTGATCTGTTGTTCGGTCGGGGTCGTGGGTGGGGTGACGGT